>PFGG01000006.1 GCA_002783405.1 bacterium (Candidatus Blackallbacteria) CG13_big_fil_rev_8_21_14_2_50_49_14
GGGCAAAACCTAACCCGCACCCTGCCTGAGCATACCCGTACTTCGAATTACTATTATAATTACAGCTTTATGGTGCTGACGCATTGAGGTCAAGTGCGTTTTGGCTTTTGTGATGTACTGCTCAAAACCCTGAAAATATTTTGTTTAATATCTGGGCCATTGATTACATACATGGAAATTTTCTTAAAGTTTAGAGAGCAACATTTTTGAAATTTGTTCCTGAATAACGATTGATATTTTGGCAGGATTCTTCCCCGCTATTTTCAGGGCTGAATTAAATTCAGAATCAATAGTTTTCTGGTGTTCAACCCATCTCATAACCAGCATTGATTCTTTCATTCTTGCGAATTTTACATGTGTAATTAAATCAAGCACATCTGGGCGCTTCAGCTGAGCTTTTCCTTGAGATTCTAATTTCTTATTCACAATTTTCGTGACTGATTCTTGAAGATTAGAGGATAAGTCTGTTAACGGATCAAAACCAGGAACGATTTTGGCAATTACTTTTTTATCACCATTCATAATCGCTTCTACCAAAGTTATGCTTGCGGTTCCTGGCCCTACCTGAGGAATTTCTCCACCTAATTTTCCTGCAGATAAGCGAATTTTAGACATTTTGGGTTGCTTATTCTTAAACTCAACATCTGGCAGTATTTCTTTTAAGACAGGAACAGACTTTCCCAAATCATGCACTTTTTGTGCTAAGTCTTGCTTAACTTTTGCTTGAGAAATATTTCCACTAAATCCAATAAACGAAGCAACATCTTCATATCCCTCTTGCGTTTTTCTCTTTCCCAAGCGGTCGATACCAGGCCCAAGACCACTTGCCCAATTTGCTTTTCCTGCAATAACCAAGTCTGTAAACATAAGAAGCATTGGAATGGCGCGTGGGTTCCGTGCTGCCTCTGCACCGCCTAAAACAGAGGTTAAGTAAACTGCCAGGGGGTGGGTTGCTGGTTTGCCTTTTAAAATATTTTGAACATCTTGAGCCAAAGCCACATCATGCTCACCATTATTTGTTACTCGATCTACTGCATTTCTTAAACCAGCATAGGTTGCTCCATCACCATTTGTTCTTTCTGAAACCTGCATCTCCTGTGGAAAAATGAGCTCTCTCAATTCGGGTTCAATTGCATCTTTGGCAAAAGTAACATAGCCATTGCTACCGACAACCATTTTGACGCCGCCTAATTGAAAATCACTTCCAGAAGATATGGCTTGAACAACTTCATTTTGAAAGAAAGTATAATTAAGGATTTCTAAAGAAGCGTCAGAAACACATTTTAAGACCGGCTCTTGTAATTCAGAAAAAGAAACATCAGACAAAGAGGTTGAAAGTGAGAGACCCGGAACTTGCAGCCTTGGATCTTTTTCACTGGTTGGTTTGAATAATGTTTCATCAAAGACAAGCTTAGGAGTTTCAATATGTGAAAATTCAAATAATTTGACATTAGCAATAACTTCTTTGGCAATTTCATCAATATTTGGAATATCGCCATCATGTTCTTTAATTACATCTAATATATACCTTTCCGATCTACCATCCATCAAAGCATCTTTAACAAAATTTGCCATAGGTATCAATCTATCAAGAGGGAGGGTATCTTCTAAACTTTCAACTTCAAATTTATCAACAAATAATTTAAATTGCTCTTCAGGGATAGGTTTAGATTCCGAAAGCTTAATATTAGTTATAATAAGATTTGCCGCATCTTCAGCCTTTGGGAAATCTTTTTCATGTTCTAGTATTACTTTGATAATTTCTATTTCTGGCATTTGCTTCTTAATTGCATAATCAATAAAATCTGCCATTCTTTCAATAACGTTAGGAGCTACCTTATACTTTTTTGCAAGATCGTATATTACTTCTTTCTCTAGTCCAAGCTTCCCATTGTGCCCAAGGCTTTCAATCTCTTGAGACTTGGCTTTTACAGACTCAACAGAATGAGCCGCATAAACGTCCCTTACACCAGATGCAGTCACTTCAAACTTGCTGCCCTGGGCTTGGTGTAAAAGCTGCTCATCATGAGAAACCAAGGTGCGACCGTTTTGTGCAATGACCACATCACCAGTTCTTCCGGCAATTCTTTCCACTTCAATGCCTTTGGTCTTTAAAGCTGCAAACAATTGTTTGGCAAATTCAAGGCTGTTACATCCTTTAAGGCTAATTTTGCCTAATTGGGTTACACCACTGTCTTTCAATTGTTGCGCCAAATCTTCAGCTTTTAGGCCCCCAAATGTATCAGCATCCCCATGGCCAACAAGGGTCAATTTATCATTGGCTGTCAATGAACCCATTTGACTCATTGACATCGTTACATATCCAGATTTCTGAGAAAGGCTTTTAGCACTTCCTAAAACAGTGTCATCATGCCCTAATGCCAGCACAGCTTTAACAGGAGTTGAGGCTCCAAACTCCTTAGCGATATCTGGATCTGCCAAAATGGTATGGGAAATTTCTTCAATATCATGTTCATCAATATGATCAACGCTGGCTTTCAAAGTTTGAGTATCTTGGGCGACAGGGGGTGAAATTGGTTTTGATGAACTGTCAAACGATGTTTTAGAATGTACCGCTTGCGATTCAGGTACTTTTTCTTGTTTAACAAGGGGGGTTGAAACCCTGACCGTTGGTGTTTGAATCAGTGGAGAAACAGAGGGTCCAATTTTTGATTGCATAATTTACCTTTCAATTTTCTTCAAGCAAATCTTGAAGTAACTCGAGTCTAGAAACATATTTCATATAGCTTTGTTCTAATATTGTGATTTCTATATTTTTTGAGCCTAAATCATCAAGTCTATCTGCAATAAAATCACATCTATCCATCAAAATCTGAATTTCATTATCTTCTGATAGGGTTTTATTTAGGCTTAAAATGCCTTCAACTTTTTCAATCAGATGGTTTACTGCTTCCATTTCATTTTGTATCTGTGAATTTATCTCTAAAAATAAAGCTTGAAGTGAATAGCTATTTTCAAGTTGTTTCAATTTTCTTTGAATTGTAGCAACATGAATCTCTAAATCTGAAATATCAATTTCCTGATCCAATACCTGGATATCTTTGGCCAGTTTTGTCTGCCTTGCCAGATATTCATCATGTTTTGATTTGATCTTAACAAGAATTTCTGGTTCAAGTGTTGGGGGGGCAGTGCAAAATGGTTCAGCCAGAAGCTCTTTCAATAAACGCATCAATGCGTTTGCAGTATCTTCATAAAGCTGTTCAAAGTCATCATCCTTTTCAGGGGCAATAAACTTTGATTTTTTACCAACAGGAATCAAACCTGACTGAGCTTGTCGCATCAGTGCTTGCCCCAGGCTGGACAGGGGTTCAATCTCTAGTCCAGATCTGATATATGGAATAGATTTCAGGGGCTGATTCAGGCTGAGGAATAAATACCCCATCCCCCAGTAATTACTTGCATTTTTGTAATTTGACTGAATACCCTTAGAGAAGCAGTCAACAGTCTGCTTTAACTTGTGCTTGTTGATAGACGGAGAAAGAGCTTCACGAACAAGTTGTTTTCCTTTCTCATATAGTTGAGAGGATTGAAGATGTCGCTGTTCTTGACTTTTCTGCAGGCCTTGCTTTGCCTGAATTATAAGGTTAAAATCCACAAACTAGCCTCTTTAGCTTCAGCTTTCTTTGTGCCAGAATTCCATCAAATTTAACTTCGATTATTCTATCATTCTATTTCAATAGTACTTAATATAGCAAAAAAAACAGAATGATTTAACCAAAATGACACATAAGTACAGATATGTGACAATAACCAGATATATTTGTAAAAATGTCATAATTGAAAATACTTTGTAATTCAATATATTCCCTGACTGAGCACAAAATGGTATTCAGCTACTATAACTGTTTATCCAGATAAAACATTTGAATTTGTCCCCTCATTTGAAGATGAAAAAACATTTGCAGAAGTTCAGGCTTTGAAATATATTCCTTGAGGGAACATTGCTTACTCTGAGAAATTCCATCAAACCTAATGTGTCTTTTTTAATAAAACTATTCAAATTTAAGTATTTATAGTTTATTTAGATTATATTCAGCAAAACAGATATCCGAGTTCTTGCGCGGATTTGAAGCTTCCAATTTAAAGTATTCAGGTTTAGACTATGAGATCTTAAGCTTGGGTTGCTGAAACCAATTTCTTTTGAGTTTCCTCTAAGATCTCAGAAAGGCTCATCGCACCTTGTGAGAAGCTTTGAATCTGGGGTAAAAAGCGATTCAGAAAAAACTTGGTTTGGTCAATGATTTCCACCACCAGTCCTATATCCAGTGTTTCTGGGCGCATCAGGTGGGTATGGCTAAAGTAAACCACGGTATTTTCTTCTGCTTCATTTATAACCAAGCTGCCATTGGGGATCAAGCTGCTCAAAGCAGAAACTAAACGATAAGTGTCCAGCAGGCGTTGCTGGGGAATTTGAAGGGGGATTTCAAGATAAATCTGCAAGGTTGCAAAACGGTTTAAATGTTCTGGATGCTCAATGGTCTCGCCTTGAGCCCCTGGGGTATTCAAAATATCTTCCATAAAAACCAATTTCAGAAAATATTCTGGTTCTTTTTCAATTTCCTCGTCCAATGCGACCAGGACGTATTCAAAAGGAATTTCTTCTGACTTTTCTTCTCGATAGGCAGGCAGCCCTATATGGTTTAAGATTGTTTCAAGTTTGGATAAGGGGGTGCTTTCAATTTCAAGTGTATTACTCATTTTTACCTCTATTTATTGACATCCAGATGCATCCCTCTGGCCAGGGCATCGATTGCGACTTTTGGGGGTAAGTTTTCATAGGGAACATCCAGAACCGTTCTTGCAATATAATGCATGGCTGGATCCCCTGCTTTGGCCTGTTTGAAAATTTCCTGTGCAGCATCATCGGGTGAGGCCGCTAATAAATTCAAGGTGGTACTGATTTTGAGTTCGTTGAGACTTCTTGCCTGTGAGCTGAGCATTTCAATTTTCTTTCCGGTTTCAGACTCAGGGTTTTGCGCCTCTGGAAGTTTGGAGAGTTGGGTCAATTCAGTTTGAATATGTTTTTGCTTCAGATCGATTTGTTCAAGACCTTTGCGCAAATCTGTTACATTTTCAAAGCGCTGACTACTGGTCTTCCAATTATTATAAGACATCAAGAGACCTGCTCCACCGGCTGCTACCCCAATCACACAGGCTGCGACAACCAGACCTGCGGGAGGGCAAGCGACTGCGAGTGCGGCAATCGCAAGCCCAGCCCCTACAATGCCCACAACATTTTTAATCATTGAAAGGCGTTTTTTGCCAAGATCTGCATGTTCTTTAATCTGGGTTACAACCGCTTTTACTGCTGGGTTGAGCGTTTCAGGAGATAAGTCGGGGCTCAAGGAACGGATGGCGATGGCTTTATCACGTAATTCTTTTGGATTGGAGCGAGAAGCAAAGGGATTCAATTTTGCGCCTAAACGGGCCATGCTGCCTTTAAACCCGGTCTGTTCAAGACGGGAGGCTTCCTGATCGAGCTTGGCTGCCATATCGAGGCGGCCTGCATGATCTGTCAAAAGGGCTTCGGCCATTTCAACCTTGTTGAGTTCCTTATTGTGCAATTTTGAGGTTTTATAAAAGTCATAACTGTCAATCACGATGCTGACCCCAGCACCCACAATCCCTGTGACCTGCAAGGCTTGGGTAGAAACCCCCAATGCCCCAGCTCCTACTTTCAAGCTGACTTCAACCCCGCTGCCCTTTGCCAGACCAGTGCCTGCTTGAACGGCTGTAAAGGTGGTTTTGGCCAATGAGCCTGTGACCAATGCGGGATAACCGATGTATTTTGTGGCAAGTTCACTTTTATCACCCCGGACTTTCATGCCCAGAGCAATCGCATTTTGCCCTTCCAGTCTCAGTTGTGTGGCTTTTTGGCGAAGAGAATCTACTTTGCCAAGATGTGAGTCCAAGAACTGGATTTTTTCATCCAGTCGGTTGATTTCGCGGGTATCTTCAGGTGTTGGGTTGAGTTTGGCTGTAAGGGTTTCATGCATTTGTTTGGCAGCCGCCAAATCCAAGCGCATATTAAATTCCTCTTTGGGTTTAGAATGGGCAACAGATTCTTCAAGATGATCTGCTTGTTGCAAGAGGGTTTGACCTGTCCGGATATAGTCGCTGCCCACATAGGCGTCAGAATTATGAAGGGTTTGGCTCATACTTTCTTTGGCCAAGTTCATCAAATCTTTCAGATCCTTGCGTGCGCCTTTATCAAAGGCGAGTGGGATTACAGTGATTGTTTCGAGCGTTCGAATCATTCCCTTGCCAATCCACTTGCCATAGGCACTGATCGTAGAAAGTGTGCTGGGTGCCGGTTTGCTTAAAGGGTTGTTTTCTTGGTGGTTTTCTTCTGAGCTATATTTGACGGAATCTATCTTGGCTTTTAAGAGGTCAATCTGTTCTTTACTGCCCAGGGCTTTGGGAGTTGAAGTCGTTTCCGTAGAGAGTTTCCAGCCCGTTCGTTTGAGCGATGTGGAGGTTGTCTGAGCGTTGTTTTCAAGGGTTCGCATTTCAGTTCGGGAGACTGAGCGAAAGGCAATATCCTCTTTGCCTTTGCTGCGTATCTCGTGGGCAGTTGTAGGAACAATGGAGTTGACTCTTCCAAAGGATGCTGCGCCTTGCATGTTTAATTTACTCCCTTACTTAAGCGTTCAAGTGTATCTTCAACAGAGTCTTGAAGAATTTCAATTTTTTCACACAATTCATTGTAGTATTTTTCTATTGAGCTGATATCATGGCCATTTTTATCAAATTCATCCAATTGGTCTGCGATGGCATCACATTGATCCAAAAGTATTTCGATTTTAGCTTCCAAAATCTTAATTGATTCTGCGTTGCTTTCATGCGCCAGTTGTGTTTCTAATCTGTCGACTTCTTCACAGTTTTTGATTATTTGAGTGCGTAAACGGAGATACGTTTGAGAAATTTTGAGCGCAATCTCAAAGGCTCTCAATTGCTTGTAGAGCGGGTCAAGCTTTATTTCAAGATCAAAAGTATCTATTTCTCCCTGTAAGTCAGAAATTTGAGCTTTGAGTGTCTGTAAAGCGTCAGAGACAAAGCGATGTTGTTCCTGAAGTTTTAAGTAACGTTCGGGATCAACGGAGGGAATGGCATGGGTCGGGTTTAATTTGAAAAGATAGTCTGAAATCCTATGCTCAAGCAGCTCATAGTGTCCGTCAGTTTCAACATCATGAGCGACTGTTCGAGACGTAGCGGGATGAATCCATTGCTTCAGAAGGGTCAGGTCTGGATGATCTGGAGCCAGTTCCGCCGCCGCATCTAGATAGGCAGCTGCACTTTCGGGCTCATTGATCCATATGAATAAATAGGCCAGCCCAAGATAGGGGTCTGGATTTTTTCGGTTAAATTGAATACTGGCACCAAAGGCATCGGCTGCTTTTTTGAGCCGTTCACGGTTTTGAAAACCTTCCTGTTCAGCCAATAAGAGACAACAAAATCCTTGAAAAGCGCTCAACTCGGATGTTTCTTTGTGTTCTGCACCCACCCCATTTTGTAAGGTTTTGACTGCAGAATTCAAGAGTTTAAAATCCATACAAAATCCCACTTGTTTCTTATTTAATAATCATAGCGTATGATTCTTCATCCCGTCCTAAAAAATTGAACAGGACGCCAATTCTTTTTTTTGTTGCTTTGAATTTGATCGGATTAGTAAATAGCTTGTTTTTAAGCAAAATCATATAAATGGCTTTATTTTATTTGTTTTTTAGATTGAAATTTGTTTTTTAAATTTTTTTGAAGCAAGACTTCAGGGGCTCCCAAGCCCCTGAAGTCTTGCTTGTTTGTGAGTTTGGAGTGGGGAATTGCTCTGTAACTTAAACCCTGTGAAACTGAAAATAATACAACAAAAACAGAAGCGTACTCTATTCCGCTCAGTTCAAGCTTGAATCTGGGAAGAGATCTAGCCTACCTGAAAATGAACTACATCCCTCCAACCCGCATGGGTATGGAGGGAGTTTCGTGCTTCACAGAGAAAAGTTTCTCTCCACACAGGGCAGGTTCCCTACCCTTGGTACTCTCTAATGCCCAGTTTAAGATCACACGTGCAGCATTCTGATCGCGACTCAAGGTTAAGCCACATGGACATGCGTGTTGCCTTTCGGATAAAG
>PFGG01000007.1 GCA_002783405.1 bacterium (Candidatus Blackallbacteria) CG13_big_fil_rev_8_21_14_2_50_49_14
TTTTGCTTTTTCAAGCAAGCCCTCAATGTCCATCTAACACGCCAAAACGCAACTTATCCTGTTTCCGTATAACTCCACAAATCGGAGAATTATCTACCTGGTGTTTTTGTGCCAGAAGAATTCATCGCTTTCTGGATAACTCCACATATTGGAGAATTATCAACTCAAACGCCCTGTTCCTGCCATCACATCTATTCAGAAATCAGAGAATAAAAAATTACATCCTTAGGATACAATTCATTCGAAAAAGAATCAAGCCCAGTTAAGAGCCCCCTTAAATCGTCATATAAATACAAATTTTTAACAAAAATCGATTTTTTGTTAAAATGTATTTTTATTGTCATATTTTCACCCCCCGCCAGCCTGGTAAAATCGCGCATATCCTACAACTCAAAGTGTTGAATTCTTCCTCTTGCAGAATTCAACACTTTCTGTATAACATGAGTATACAGAGATTATACAGAGGAGAGAAGACAGATGTTGGCAGAAAAACAAGAAACAATCAAAACGCTAATGCCTGCATACCGCAAACTTTTAAGCACAAAAAGCATACACCCCCGCAACCACTTTTTCTACCAGCGCTGGCTGCGCTTGTATCTGGAGTATTGCCAGCAAGAGCAATGCTCACCACTTACTCAGAACAGATTGCGCCTTTTCTCGACCAAATTGCCCCACTCTTGAAATCTGATTTTCTCAGAAACCAGGCCAAAGAAGCAGTGCTCTTGGGCATTACTATGTTTCGCCCCACCCAGCCCCCAGCGTCTGGCCATGCTCAATAAACGGGCCTCGGCCCACAGTTTCAGGCACAGTTTTGCCTCCCATTTGCTCCAGGCCAATGTGGATATCCGCACGATACAAGAATTGCTTGGCCACTCTGATTTGCGCACGACCCTGATCTATACCCACACCGTTCCCAGCAGCACCTTGAAAGCGGCGATCAGCCCCCTCGATCTTGAGTCTTAGCCTGCATCGCGTTGCTTCCATTGGTGTGAATGCCCATGCCTGCGATGACGAAGCGGCAGAGCGCCTCTGGGCCCTCAGTGAAGAGCTGCTCTCAGCGCGCTGAGCCTGCCCGAACCCTTGACGTGGGCCCCCGCTTCAGGGGATGATAAGAAAGTTATGAGCGCAGAACATCTTACACATTCCCATTCACACCCCGATGCCAGTCACAGGCTTGAGCAGGCTTTGGATCTGCTCAAAGAGGCACGTCTGAAACTGACCCGCCCACGCAAAGCCCTGATTGAGGTTTTGGTGCGGGAACATGGGCCTTTCACGATTGAAGAACTGGCCCAAAAGATCCACGATACCCCCTGCGACCCCGCCACGATTTACCGCAATATGGACGCCTTTGAAGATTTAAACCTGGTGCGCCAATGTGATTTTGGCGATGGCATGGCCCGCTACGAAATGATTGGGGCCGACGAAGAACATCACCACCATATTATCTGCCGCAAATGCCGCAAGCTGGAACTGATCGATCTCTGTTTTGTTAAAGAATTGGAGAAACTTGTGCGCGATCGCGGCTATATTCAGGTCAACCACAGCCTGGAGTTTTATGGCATTTGTGCCGACTGTCAGGCAAAATCAGGGAAGTAGCCAAGCCGCTTTCAGGGCCTGGTATTCTGCCTCGGGCATTTGCACCAGAATCGGGTTTTTGGATTGATCCAGCCAATGCAGCAGGATCTCAATATTTTGTTTAGAAAGTGCAGTGCAACCAGAAGTACCACTGCCATCCCCTTTCCAGAGATGCACAAAGATGCACGAGCCTGAAACCCGGTCGGGGGGCGTATTGTGTTCCACGAAAAGGCCCCAGCGATAGGCTCCTTCATCGCGAAGGGCATCCAGCTTCATATTTTCATTGTCGCCGTCATGCTTCCAGTCGCGCTTGACCTGGTTCTGCTCCACAATCTGGTTATAATAAACCGATTCACGGGCCCCAATGCAGCGGGTCTCATCCTGCAGCAGCAGATAGGGCATTTTCAGCCAGGGTTTGACCGTTTCAGGCCGGGCCAACCCAAAGACCGTGCCCAGGCGAAAAACCCCAGCTGGGGCGCGTTTATCCCCTTCTTTGCGAAAAGCCTCTGGGGCCGCCAGGGCCTTGGAATGCAGCCCCTGGCCCCAACCCATGCCTTTTTTGCCCACAACCACGGGCATTGCTGAGCCCACGGCCTGCCAGGCTGTTTCGCTATTCGGGCGTTCAAAGCGTTGCAGTTTTGCCGGTACAGCGTTCCAATCGGCGCTAATCACGCGCAGCATTTGCTGCGATTGGGGGGGAATCGGGTTTTCAGGCAAGGGGCTGAGCAGGCCCAGACTCAGTGCCAAACCAGCAAGCAGGCCTGTCATAGGCTTTCCACAGGCACTTCAAACTGCTCAAAAAACTGGCGGCGCATGGGCTCAAGATATTTATCCCGCAATTTGGGCAGAAAATCTTGCAGGGTATTGCGCAACTCTTCAATCAGCTCGGGTTTTTCAAGCTTCAAACCACAGTAATTGAGCAGGCTGCTGTACCAGCCCTCCCAGGTTAAATCAAGCAGAATACCGGCCTCATGGCTGCGTTTGGGCTGAAGCTCCTGCACAAAAACCTCCACCAGCCCCGCCAGCATACCCCGCGCCAATTCCAAGAGCTGGGGCACTTCACTGCCCCCCTCCTGCAAGATAAAATGGGCGAGTTCATACACAAACCAGGTCAGGCGATCCGCAGGCAGATAGGCAAACGACTGCATCGCCTCGTGAATCGTGGTCTGGGCCACGGCCTCAAGCTGCAAGCGCTCTGAGCGACCCCGTTGAAAGACCTGTTGCACAAAACGCTCAATCCGCTTCAGGGTAGGCGCATTCAGGGTTGGGCGTTGCTCCTTGCGCAGCACATCCTTGCGCCAGCGCTCCTGAACATGCTGCCCAAACTGCGAAGTGCGCAGGGTATTTTCAGCGGGAATCTTGCTGTGACTGAGCAGCAGATCCGAAATCTGCTGGGTGGCCAGGGTAAACGAGACCCCTTTGCCGGTTTCATTTAAATGCCCAAAGCCTTTGCTGGTATCGGGCAAGACGATTTGGTTGGCAAAAACCGAGCTGCCGTGAAACACGCCATAGACATCGCGCATCACACTGCGGGCCCAGCCTTTGTTGAGGATATAAAAGACAAATTCCCAGTCAAAAGGGCTTAAATTCTTAACCGTATACTGGTCAGAGCGGGTCAGCGAAGCGCGCAGAAAATTGCGGATCAGTTTATTGGCACTCCATTCCAACGAAATCCGGTCAAACAGAAAACTCTGCTGCTGGTTTTCAAGCCGTTTCAAAGCCTGTTCCTGAATCGCGAAAAAGGAATTCGAGCTGCAGAACATATAATAAATCACGGCGGTCAGAATTTTTTCAAGCGCGGGTTCTGGCTCCGTTACCATCAAACGCAGTTCTTCGGTTAAATGGGGCAGGGGAACATCGGTCAGCAGTTTTAAGTGCAGCAAAATACTGAAATAGCGCAAAAACACTTCCTGAGAGTGGTGGGGCAGCACATAGGCGCTGTAGCGCAGCATGTCTTTGATCGACAGGCCCTGCATCAGTTCGGCCAGATAAAAGGGGCTGCTCTCATCCTGCCAATGTTCAAGCAGGGCGTAAAGCGGGGGCAACCACTGAATCAAGGTATCTGCCTGGCTGTGAAAATCTGGAATCCGCTCGGTTTCAATCATCACCTCACGCACCGAGCGGGGCTGGGGCAATTGAATCGAATCGGGCAGCGAGGAAAGGGTTTGGGTCAGCCGTTTCGGCGAGACCAGCTTATCGACGGGCTCAAAGGTCAATTGCGAAATATCTGGCAATTCTGAAGTGCGCGCCAGCTTGATCGCCAGGGGGCGGCGTCTGCGGCGGGGTACGGCCTGCTGCGGCCGGTTGCGCAGTTCCAGCAAGACCTCGTCCACCACCAGCCGAATCGAACGGTAGGCTTCGCGGGAGGGGTGGCTGCGCAATTGCTGGGCCGAAATATCCTGAATCTGGTAGAGCAGCGAGCGCAACACCGAAACCCGGTGGTCTTCAGCGTTCAGCACTTCCCAAAGCTCATGCCTAAACTCGCCAAGATTGCCATCTTCTTTGGCATAACGCGCCAGCACCATCTTGGCGAGGGTTTGCAGCAATTCTTCTTCGGCAACCGTCTCGGGGGTGCGCGCCACAATCTCCAGCAGCGAAGGAATCGAAAAACCACTGAGTGCAGAAGCCAGCTGGGTTGGGGCACGTTCGTCCCAATTCGAGGCGATCGCAGAGACGGTCTCTGTGAGGCGATCAATTTCCTGCCGGGTTTCTTCTTCGTGCACTCAGTCGCTCACTTTCAATTCTGGGGTTTGCTGGGCATCACCGTGCGCAGATGCAATTCTTCAAGCTGCTCGCGAGAGGCCGTGCCGGGGGCTTCCGTCATCAGGCAGCTGGCGGCCTGGGTTTTCGGGAAGGCAATCACTTCACGGATTGTTTCCTGACCCGTCATCAGCATCACGAGGCGATCCAGGCCATAGCCCATGCCACCGTGGGGAGGCGCGCCATATTCAAAGGCCCCCAGCATAAAGCCGAATTTGCTCTGGGCTTCTTCTTCGGGAATACGCATGGCCTGAAAGATTTTTTCCTGCAAATCGCGGTTGTGCACACGAACACTGCCGCTCGACATTTCCACGCCATTGATCACCAAATCATAGGCCTGGGCGCGCACAGCGCCGGGGTCGCTGAAGAGCAGATCCATATGTTCAGGTTTGGGCGAAGTAAAGGGGTGGTGTTGGGCTTGCCAATTGCCACTCTGTTCATCCCATTCAAACATCGGGAAGGCGTTGACCCAGAGAATATCCCAACGGCTGTGGTCAATCAGATTGAAGCGTTGGCCCAGATCAAGGCGCAGGCGGCCCAAAACATCGTGAACCACCTTGGCCTTATCTGCCATCATGATCACGATATCTCCGGTCTGGGCTCCTGAAGTGCTTTGAATCGCGCTCAGCTCGGCTTCGCTAAAGAATTTAGACACAGGCGAAGTCAGGCCTTCGGGTTTGTAAATAAACCAAACCAGGCCTTTGCCACCATAGCGGATGCTGCGGCTGCGCAGTTGATCCAATTCATTGCGGGTCATTTGATCGGCAGCGCCTTCCAGGCGAATGCCCTTGATCAGCCCGCCGCCCTGGGCCACCGAGGCAAAGGCTTGGAAATCTACACTTTTCATGATCTCGGTAAAATCTACAAATTCCAGGCCAAAGCGGGTATCCGGTTTGTCAGAGCCATAGCGGTTCATGGCATCGTCATAGCTCAAAACGGGCAAGGGCAAGGGAATCTCCACATTCAAAACTTCTTTGAAGAGATGGGCAATCAGGCCCTCGTTCATGCTGCGCACGTCCTGCTCGTCCACAAAGGACATTTCCAAATCCAATTGGGTAAATTCAGGCTGACGGTCGGCGCGCAGGTCTTCATCGCGGAAGCAGCGGGCAATCTGAAAATAACGCTCCATGCCCGAAACCATCAGAATCTGTTTGTAGATTTGCGGGGATTGGGGCAAGGCATAGAAATGGCCAGGATGCACGCGGCTGGGCACGAGGTAATCGCGGGCGCCCTCGGGGGTGGTTTTGATCAGCATCGGGGTTTCAATTTCATAAAAGCCCTTGTCTGAAAGATAATTGCGAATCACTTGGGTCACGCGGTGACGCACTTTCAGGCGCTCCTGGACCTTGGGGCGACGCAAATCCAGATAGCGGTATTTCAGGCGCAGAGGCTCATCGATATTCAAATCGTCATCAATTTCAAAGGGCGGGGTTTTGGCAGTATTCAGAATTTCAAGCGCCTCAACCTTAATTTCCAGGCGGCCGGTGGGGCGATCTTCGTTAATTTTATCTGCGTCTCTTTCTTGAATACGGCCTTGGGCGGCCACTACAAATTCATTGCGCAGGCGATCCGCAGCGCCATGGGCTTCTGGATTGACCTGGGGGTCCATGACCAGCTGAATCAGGCCTGAGCCATCGCGCAGGTCTACAAAGACCACGCCACCGTGGTCGCGGCGGCTTTGTACCCAGCCACAAACCGTGACGGTTTCTCCCAGGGGGGCCTGGAGCAAAGCTGTTGCCATATGGGTGCGTTTCAATTTCATGCTTCTATTCCTGTTATCTCGTTTGTCGTGATTTGCTTTTGTCTTGCGGCATTGGCCTTTTCCCGCAGGGCTTCCTGATCGATAAAATCCTGAAGAATTTTAACCGCCGCCACCTGATCGATCATCGCCTTGCGCTTGCGTTTTTTCATGCCGGTGGCAAGCATTTGCTCCTGCGCGAATTCGCTGCTGTGGCTCTCGTCGATAAAGTGAAGTTCAAGATCTGGAAATTCCTGATGGATACGATTTGCAGCCCCCTTGCTGTAACGGGCCTGTTCAGTCATTTCACCATTGCCGCCCAAAGGCAGGCCCACCACGATTTGTTTGGCCTGAAATTCCTGCAGAATTTTTGCAAGTTCTGCCAGATCGTCTTTCCAGGATTTACGTTGAATCGTCGTGACCGGGCGCGCGAACCAACCCATGGGATCGCTGACTGCGATGCCGATGGTGCGGGTTCCTACATCCAGGCCGAGTACTCGGGGTTTGGGTTGCATTGGTTACTCCAGCGGGGGCTCGTTCAGGCATGAATTTATGCAAACTCCCTGAACACACTATTTTAACCCGGATTGCGTTGAGTCGGAAATGCGTTTGCAAACGAAGCAGCTCAGACAGGGCTCACACAAGCCTTTACAAAACAGCTTTGCAATGTGAGCAAGTTATCAGTCAGCCTGTGAGCAGACTAACTTGCCTATTCGTCAAGATCGGTTTGAATAGAGGTATCACACGCAAGAGGTAAATGGGATGCAAGTAGACAAAGCCGCCTGTTTTCAATTGGTACAGAGTCTCTGGGGGGGAATTCACGAGCGAATCCAGCGACTGAATACGGTTCACGACAAACGCAGGGTTTTAAAACAAGCCCACAGCCAGCTCATGCAAGAGCTTCCTCTCCCCAGTGGCAGCCCCAACCAGCAGAAGGCCCTTGAAATATTAAGAGCCCAGGCCTGCATAGAATTGTTTTGCAAGCGTCGGATAGAAAAGCTCAAGGCCTCTGCTTTGCCCGATGCACAGAAACAGAATCTGATTGCAGATTTGGCTCTGAATTTAAGCCAGTCTCAAGCTCGCCTCTCAGCCCAGTGGCCCGTTTTAACCCCCGAAGAAGAAGAAATTCTGCCCCTGCTTTTGATGCGCCAAAGCCTTGAAGAAGAGTTTTCAATGCTCTGGATGCAGCTCAAAAAAGAGGCAGACCGTCAGGAAATTGCCTAGAGGCTACCAAAATCCAGAACTTTGGGTGCTGAGCCATTTGCGGGCCAAAAGATATGCACGGGCGCAGGCCGACCGGCGACGCCCTCATTTTTATTCAGAAAATATTTATCCCGCCGACCGGTTTCTGCGGTTTGTTTGAATCCCACGGTCGAGGTATTGCCCTTGTGCACCTCATAGATATTGACCGGCAGCTGATAAAATTTTGCATTTTGCACCGCTTTTTTATATGAAAAACGCTCAACACTGGGATCCAATCCCTTCCCACCGGGCCCCAACATGCTTTTGTGTAGCAGTTTTTCAAGCGCCTGAATTCTTTCTTTTTCGTTGGGGTTGTTTAAGGCCGTCAGGGTTTGATTGAGCACATCCACGGCCTGGGGATCGGCAGGAATTTTTTCAATCGCAGCCTGGGCCGTACTGATCAGGGTCAGGCTCGCCAAGGTCAACAGTCCACTGAGAAAAGGTTTGGTTTTCATCATTTCGCTCCGCTTGTGATTAAAAGATGGAAAAATCATAACAAGGGTTTAGAAAGCTGCCAAGCTTTGAAATAACAGAAACCAGTACAAATTGTTAAACTTTGTAAAAGATCCGCGCCAGAACATAGCCCAGACTGACAGCTCCCATACTGCCCACCAAATTGAGGGCGAGATTGAACAGGGCCCGCAAGGGGGAGTGTTGCAGCCAGAGTTCAAGGGTTTCAATACTGAAGGCCGAAAAGGTGGTTAAACTGCCTAAAAAGCCCACCATCACCAGCAGTCGCAATTCAGGGGGTTCTTTCAGGCCGTGGCTGAAGGCTTCCAAAAGATAGCCAGCCACAAAGCAGCCGAGTAAATTCACACAGAGGGTTCCCCAGGGAAACCCCGGCAAATAGTGTTTAAGCGTACCCACCATCAAATAGCGGGAAATAGCGCCGGCAGCACCCCCAAAGGCGATCGCCAGCAGATGATTCAATGAAACAGACACAGTGATTCCTCCCTCTAAAATTGGAGTAGGAATCATCAGCCCCTGCGGGTAGTGGGGCGGTTTGGGGAGTCCCTGGCCGAGTCCATGACCAAAAATAGTTTAACATGTCTCCTGCCCGCTGCAAGAAGTTAAGTTTAATCTAAAAATTGTTAAAGAACCGTAAGAAATTTTGCATGCGTTCCGATGAAAAAAACATGGGGAATTTTTCAATTTATAACGCACCATCAGGAAACAGCATCGGACAGGTCTCTCGCCTGCTCGGGCGAACTCAAGCTGCGCCCCAAACCCAAGCTCCCGCCAGCAAACTCCCTCCCCTTCCCGCCCACTGGAAACCCGATACCTTCCAACAAAATGCTCCCCAAGGCCAAATTCCCGCTTCAGGCAGTTTTTTACTTTCCCCTGATCTGCTCAAGACTTGGAATTCTGTTCCCCAGCAAGCTCCCCAAGCCACTCAACCGGCCCGCCCCCTGCCGGTACTGCCCAGTTTTCCCGCCCCGGTTCAGGCCCCCAGCTTGCCCGATTCAGCCGAAGATAGCGATGGCGAAATGGAAGATCCTGAATTGCTCGATCTTCCCGATGCGACTGATACTCCTGCCAGTGCCCCCAAACTCCAGTGGCCAGAAACCATTCCCCTGCCACGCCCCAAACCCCGGCCAGAACGCAGCGAGACCTACCCCAAAGAGGTGCATGATACCGGTCTGAAAGACAAATACGGTCGGGGCATCAGCCTCACGGGCGAAGCCGAAGCCGGTCTGCGTAAAATTCAAGACATCGCCCGCAGCAAAGGCATCAAAGTCGAAGTCTTTTCTTCTTACCGCAGTGTCGAACACCAACGTCAGCTCTGGAACAAAGCCCTGAAAAAATATGGTTCTGCTGCCAAAGCACGCAAATGGGTGGCTCCCCCAGGTCACAGCCGACACAATGCGGGCAAAGCCATCGATCTCAATCTGCTGCGCAATGGGCGCAAAATTTCGCAGCGGGAATTTGATGCGATTATTGCCCAGGCCGGTATGTACCGCCCCATGTCCTGGGAAGGCTGGCATATTGAACCGCTCTCAACCCGTTCCAGCCGAGGCCATTAGGCCGTGACAGCCCCCCTCTGGCAGGCCGAATACGAAATTTCACACGCCCAGGCCCAGGCCCTGATCAGCCGTCAATTTCCAGAACTCTGCCCGCTCGAGCTTCATTATTTGGGCCAGGGCTGGGACAACCAGGTCTTCAGCGTCAATCAAGACTGGCTCTTTCGCTTTCCGCGCCGAAAAATCGCCCTGGATTTATTGGCCACCGAACTCAAACTGCTCAAGCCCCTGGCAGAGGTCCTGCCGCTTCAAATTCCTGTGCCCCAGTTTCTAGGCCAACCTGCCGACGATTACCCCTGGCCCTTTGCAGGTTATCACCTGATCTCTGGCCAGAGCGCCTGCCAATGCGCACTTTCACCCGCTGAACGCAGGGCCATGGCCCCACGCCTTGCGGATTTGCTCAAAAGCTTGCACACCCGCCCAACAGCTTGGCGGGAACACTATCAAATCCCCCCCGACCGCCTGCAAAAAGTCAACCTGGCCGAACGCCTGCCACAAACCCGTGAGCGCCTGCGCGAAGCCCGAGACAAGCGTTTGCTAGAAGAGATCGAACCCTTTGAACACTTTCTGGCAGGCCTGCCCGCAGAAACTCCCAGTGATCGACCAAAGGCTCTGGTGCATGGCGATTTGTATCTGCGCCATTTAATCGTCAACGAAAATCACGATTTGGTCGGAATCATTGACTGGGGCGATGCCCATTGGGGCGATCCTGCTACCGATTTATCGCTGGTTTTCGCCTTTCTGCCCCCCTCTGCCCGCCCAGCGTTTTGGCAAAGCTACGGTGAGGTTTCTGAACTCACTCAAAATTTGGCCCGCTTTCGCGCAATCTTTCACAGCCTGGCCCTGCTGCTCTATGCCGAAGACACCGCCGATACTTTGCTCTTCAATGAGGCCAGGCGTTCACTTGGCTGGATTTTAAGTGAGCAAATTGACTGAAGTGCAACCCAACTTTGACTGTTCTTTGACACAGTCGCCCCTCCGCTTCACCTAAACTGAATTCAGAGTTTTGCAAAAGGTGGCCAAAATGTTCAGTTTTCTTCCCTCGCCCCTGCTGGGGGTGCTTTCCGCCTCGATGATAGTTTTAAATACCCTTTTTTGGTGTGCCACCCTGGTTCCCCTGATTCTGCTCAAGTTTATTCCGATCCAGCCCCTTCGCCATTTCAGCACCCTGGGGCTGATGTGGCTGGCCAACCATTGGGTCGCAGGCAATAGCCTGATCATGAAACTGACCCAAGACACCGATTGGGATGTGTCTGGGATTGAGCAACTGGATCTGCGCAAATCCTATCTGGTGATCAGCAACCACCGCTCCTGGACAGATATCTTCGTGCTTCAGCACGTCTTTCAGGGCAAAATTCCCTTTCTCAAATTCTTTCTCAAACAGCAGCTGATCTGGGTTCCGCTTTTGGGCGTGGCCTGGTGGGCGCTGGATTTCCCCTTTATGAAGCGCTATTCACGCGAGTATTTAGAAAAACATCCTGAAATGCGCGGCAAAGACATGGAAACCACCCGCAAACACTGTGAAAAATACAAGCAATACCCTGTTTCAGTGATCAATTTTTTAGAGGGCACCCGCCTGACCGAGGCCAAGCTCAAGCGCCAGAACTCACCTTACCAGCAGCTTTTAAAGCCCAAAGCGGGCGGTGTGGCCCTGGTCTTATCTGCCATGGGAGATACCCTCAGTGAAGTCTTGGATGTCACGATTCTCTATCCAGGCCACCAAAAGCACAAACCCTTCTGGGCGCTCTTGAGTGGGCATTTGCCTGAAATCACGGTCAAGGTGCGCACCCTGCCCTTGCCTGAAAATGTAATCGGTCGGGATTATCTCAATGACCCCGACTACCAGCAACAAATTCAGACCTGGGTGAACCAACTCTGGCAAGACAAGGATCAGTTAATTCAAGCCACCCAAGCCGCCTGGCAGAGCCAGCACCCAGACACACGCCAGCCTGCCCCCCAACTTGAAAAAGTCTGAGCGACTTGGGCTCAGCCCTGTTTTTGCAGCAGCATCAGCCCATTCCAGAAGCTGGGATGGCCGTTATTGCAGGTTTTTTGTTCAAACAGCAACTGGTATTTGCCGCCTTGGTCTTTGAGAAACTGGTGGGTGGCGGCATAGGGTGCGGTTTCATTGATATCGTCAACGAGCACCCAGGCACCAGGGGCCAGATACGGATCAGCCATCAGCAGGCCCTCGTATTGCGCCTGGTAAGCATGATCGGCATCATAGAAATACAGACCGATCGGCTGGTTGATATGAAAATTTTTAAAATAGTCTCGAAACTCCATTGAATAAAAGGCGTGCAGCGGGCTGCGCAGGCGCTCAAACCAAGCCCTGAAATGGGGTTCAGGATTGCTGGGCGGCAAATACAGATTTTGATTGGAAATGATCAAATTCGAAAAATTATCCACGCCAATGCAGATTTTATCGGGGTTGCCCAAGAGTCCGGCCAGAAAAGTATAACCATACCAGGTGCCAATATTCAGAAAGCACTGTTCAGGCGGCATTTGCCTGACCATTTCATGAATCAAAGCGGCAATCGCAAAACTACTCAGTTTCGGAATTTGTTTGAGGGGAGCCAAGAGCTGTTTGGTTTCAGTGTCTTCTTCAGGCAAAAGGGTCTGCTCCCACTCCCAGGCTTCGGCATCTCCCTGGCTGGGATAGGTCATGGGGCTATAGCCCTCAAAACGAATCCCATTTAAATAGCTTAAAATATCCAAAACTCTGCGCACTCCTCTGCTCTGTTCGCTAGTCGCTGCTGGCTTGTGGGGTTACAATACCCTTTATGTATTCTAACCTGAAACAATTCAGCCATGCTTGAGGCCCGCGAACTGGTCAAAACCTACCGCATGGCCCAGCAAGAGGTACAGGCCCTACGCGGCGTCAGTTTTACCGTTGAAGCCGGTGAAATGGTCGCGATTATGGGGCCCTCTGGTTCAGGAAAGTCTACGCTGATGACGCTTTTGGGCTGTTTAGACACCCCCACTTCAGGCAGCCTCAGTCTGGATGACGTCGATGTCAGCCAGGCCTCAGAGGTTGAACTCTCGCATATCCGCAACCAGAAAATTGGCTTTGTCTTTCAATCCTTTAATCTGCTCACGGATATGACTGCGCTTGAAAACGTCGCTCTGCCCCTGTTTTATGCCCGCCTGCCCAAACACGAACGCATGGCAAGGGCCCAGGCCGCGCTGGAACATGTCGGCCTGGGAGAACGTATCCACCACACCCCTTTGGAGCTTTCTGGCGGTCAACAGCAGCGGGTCAGCGTGGCACGGGCCTTGGTCGGCAAACCAGCCCTGCTTCTTGCCGACGAACCCACAGGTGCGCTGGATACCCGCACCAGCTATGAAATCATGCACCTGCTGCAAAATTTGAACCAGGAGGGAAGCACCCTGGTGATTATCACCCACGAAATGGACATCGCCCGCTGCTGCCGCCGGATTGTGATTCTGCGCGATGGAAAAATTGAATCCGATACCCCCAATACCCCCTGGCGACCTGAATTGCCTGAGGAGGAAGCCCATGCCTAAACGTCTTTTGGCAGCCAGTGTGCTGAGCCTGGTGCTGGCCGTTCTGCCGGTTTCTGCGGCTGAATTGCCCCTGAATTTGCAAACCTGTATTGAAATGGCACTCAAAGCCAATCTGGGCTTGCAGGTCAGTCGGCTCGATCCTGCTATCAGCCAGATGGAGTTGGCCCAACAACGCGCCCAATTTGGTTTAAAAGCCGGGGCCCAGGCCGGTTTAAACCAAAACGTCTCCCCCACCAATACCTCGTTTATTTCAGGGGCTTCGGTTCTGAATCAAACGCGACAGAATTACAGCCTTTTTCTTGAGCAATCCCTGGCCACAGGGGGCAATCTGCGCCTGGAACTGGATCAAAACGTGCAGGAGACCAATTCCACCCGCGCCGATCTCAACCCGGCCTATACCCCCCAATTGGCGCTGAACCTGAGCCACCCGCTTTTGCGCAATAGCCTGAATGGCCTGCGCCAGATCTCGGTCAAAGAAAACAGCCTCAAATCTGCCGCCTGGAATTACAAAGCCCAGGCCATCGATACGGTGGCAGCCGTTCAGGATGCCTATTGGAATCTGGTTTTCTACCGCGAACGCATGCGCGTTCAGGAGCGCTCACTCAAAATCCTTGAAGATCTTTTGCAAATGAACCAGGAGAAAATGAAAGCGGGCTTCATGTCAAGGATTGACCTGCTTCAGACCGAAGCCAATATTGCTTCGCGCCGGGCCAATCTGCTCGATGCCCGCCGCAATCTTGAAAACACCCAGGATCAACTCAAACAGCTGCTCAACCCAGGTGCCAAAGAGAGTCTGGTTCAATGGGATAGCGAGCTGCTTCCAGCCGATCAGCCCCAGTTCAAACCCTATGCAGTCGGCCTTGAAGCAAGCTATAAGACGGCCCTGAGTTCCCGCCCCGACTACCTGATTCAGGAACTCAGCCTGAACAACAGCCAACTCCAGGAAGAAATCGCAGGCCAGAACCGGCTGCCGCAATTGAATCTTCAAGGCAGTTCAGGCCTGCAAAGTCTGGATGGTAGTTTTTCAAATTCGCTCTCAAAGATGTTTGGCCTGCAAACCTATTTCTGGTCCTTGGGCCTGAATTTTGAAATGCCCGTGATCGGCAATAGCTTTGAAACCCAATACCAACAGGCGGTCTTGGTGCGCCAGCAGCAGGAAACCCGACTGCGCGATCTGCGCCAGCAAATTCTGCGTGAAATTCGCCAGGCCACCCGCAATGTGGAGATGACAGCCCAGCAGGTAGCCGCCACCGGCCTGGCCAAACAATTGGCAGAAGAACAACTCAAAGCCCAAACCGAAAAGCTGAACCTGGGCCTGACCACCAATTTTCAGGTTTTGCAGTTTCAAAGTGATTTTGAGCAGGCCTCTTTGGCAGAGGTCAATGCCGTGATCGAACATATTCGCGCGATCAACCGCCTGCAAAAGGCGGAAGGAACCTTGCTGGAGGCGGTAGGCATTTCATGGGCGCAAAGTTAAGCCTTTTGGCCTTGAGCTGCCTGCTCTGGGCTTGTCAGAACGTTGCCAGTGAAAACCAACAGGCCAGCGTGCACCCGATCCGACAGGATTTTGTGCATTGGGTTCAATCGGAGGGGGAACTGCAACCCGTGGTTCAGGAAACCCTCAATGTTCCTGAGCGCATGTGGGGCACCCTTGAAATGCTTTTGCCTGAAGGGCAGCAGGTCAAAAAAGGCCAGGTCATTGCCAAGGTCAATTCACGCCATTTCATTGAGCGCATGAACCGCTATATGGAGCGTTCCACTGAAGAACGGGCCAATTTAATGAAACAGCGGGCCGAATTGCCACTCGAACGGCTCAAGATTCAATCCTCAGTCCAGGAAAAACAAAGACAGACCCAAATTCAAAAACTGGAAGAAGAGCTGGTCAAAGAGGGCCCTCGCAGCGATGAACGGGTCAAGGCCAGGATTGAAGCTGAACTGGCGGCTCTGCGGATCGCCCATTTTCCGATCGCTGAAAAAGAAAACCTCTACAACAAGGGCTATTTGCCCGAACAGGATCTGAAAACTGCCCAGCAGGATCTGCTGGCACTTGAAACCACGCGCGAGACCTCTGAACTGACGCTGCAGCAACAGACCCAAGCCTACCGCGCGCCTGATATCCAGGGCGCGGGCCTGAAAACCCGCAGCGCCTCGCTCGAAACCCGAATTGCGGAACTGGAAGGCAAATCCCGCCAATCGCTGCTGCGCACGCAAACCCGCAACCAAAGCAGTCGGGTCAAAGGCTTTGACCGCCGCTTTTCAAGTATGCAGGAACGCATGAATGGGGCTGAAATCAAAGCGCCCTTTGATGGCACGATTCTCTATCCCCGACTCTGGGGCAACCAGATTCCCACCGTGGGCATGGAAGTCTGGAACGGGTTGCCGATCGTGCAGGTCGTGCGCACTGACCAATTGCGGGTTTTGACACGGGTCGATGAATTCAGAATTCCCTTTGTCAAACTGGGTCAGCGTGTGCGCTGTACCAGCCCCGGTCTGCCCGGTCAGGTCTTTATGGGCAAAGTCGCCAAAATTCAAAAACTCGCAAAATACAAAGATGAATCCAAGCCCACAGGTTTAAAATACTTTGAAATCGAAGTCACCCTCGACCAGCTGCCCAAAGAACTCAAGGCCCATATGCGCGTGCAGACTGAAATAGAAGTGCAAAGTCTGAAAAATGTCTGGACTCTGCCGCTTGAAGCCCTCGAAGAAAAGGATCAGAAAGCGCATTTGAAACAACTCACGGCTGGCAAAGTCGAAAACCGCGAAGTTAAAATTCTGGCCCGGAATGAAGATCAGGCCGTGCTGGCGGGTGAATTCAGCGGCCAAGAAGAAATCCTCTTGGGGAAAACGCCATGAAACGGGGAGCAGCGTTGATCCTCTGCCTGCTCTGTGCCTGTCAGGCCCAAACGACACGAGAATGGCAGACCCTAACCGTGCAAAGCGGCGCATTGGATCTCAGTCTTCACGAAAGCGGAGAGGTGGTTTCACAATCGGAAACCTCGCTGCGGATTCCCTTTGATGGCAAAATGACTCAATTATTGCCCGAGGGCACCGTTGTGAAAAAAAACCAAGTCATTGCGCGCATGGACACCTCCAGCCAACAGACCGAACTGGACAATGCCCGCTTTTCTTGGGATGAAGCCCGTTTTGATCAGGATCTGGCCGCACTCAATCGCCAAATACGCATTGAACAGACCCAAAACACCCAGGAACAGGCAAGATTCAAGGCGCGCTTAGAAGAGCTGAAGCTTCTGAAACTCAAGACCGAACGCGACCCCGTGGCGCTGACTCGGGTCCGTGAAGGCTTAAAAGCCCTGGCGCAAAGACAAGAGATTTTGAGTTTGGAAGCACGCGAGCGCAAGCGTCTGTTTGAATTGGGCTATCTTTCCCGTGAAGAGCGGGATCAGGCCCAACTTCAACTCGAAGAATCTCAAAAAGAGCAAAAACGCCTTGAGGCCGAACTTTTGGTTTTGCAGCAGGGCCCCCGCCCCCAGGAAATTCAGAAACAGAAAGTCCAGCTTGAAAAAGCGCGCGCGGCCATCAAACTGGCAGACCGCGAAGGCAAGGTGCAGGTGCGGGTCGCTGAGGTCATGAAACGCTCTGCCGAAAGTCGGATTAAAACCTATCACAACCGCATGAATTATTACCAGGATCTGATTCGCAGAGGACAGCTCACCGCTCCCCTGCCGGGCACTTTGGTCTATGGCAAAATGCGGGTCGGTCAGGACATGATTCCCGTCAAAGCAGGAGATTCTGTCAAAGAGGGCATTGAAGCCGTGCGTTTGGTCGATCTGCAACAGCCCTTGATTCGCCTGACCCTGAATGAAATTGACGCGCCCCAGGTGCAACTCGGGCAGAAGGTCAAGGTCAGCCTGGATGCTTGGCCTGAATTGGTTTTAAAGGGCGAGGTTACCCGCTTACTTCCCATTGCACGCCAAACCCTCAGCAATGATGCCCTGGAGATTCAGGGCATTACCTGTGAAATTCGCCTTGAAAAACCCGATCCCCATCTGCGCCCCGGCATGACCGCCCAGGTCGATATCCAGATTCAGGCCATGAAGGGGGTTTTAACGGTTCCCACCCAAGCCCTTCAGCAAAGCAAGAGCGAAAGTTTTGTCTGGGTTTTAGAGGCTGGCAAAGCCCAAAAGCGCAAAATTAAAACAGGCAAAAGCGATGCCTTGAACACGTTGGTACGCGAAGGACTCAAAGCCGGGGATACCGTGATCTTAAATCCACCCCCAAGCGGCAGGGGAGATTCAGATGCCTAAAGCCTTACTCTTGCTGCTGATCTTCGCTTTCAGTGCCTGTCAGAAGCCCGTCGAAAGCCCCAGTGAGTCTGTGGGTATTCACCCCCAAAAGGGGGTCTACCTGCGCCAGGTCGAAATGGTAGGCGAAGTCGAAGCACGTTCCCAGGTCTATTTGGCCCCCGCTTTCAGCGCCAAACTCGAAAAAATCGCAGAGGATGGCGCCCAGGTAAAAAAAGGGCAGGAGGTGGCCCGCCTCGATGTCAAAGACGAAGAAGAGGATCTCGAAGATCAAAGCATGGAAATGGATGCCGCTCGCAATGCCCTGATGGAGCATGAGCGCAGCACGGCGGGTGAAAAGGTCAAACTGGATGCCGAAATTCAAAGGGCCCAGGCCGATCTGGCCCAAGCAGAGCTGGCTTTGCGTGAACTCTTGGCTGGCACCCGCAAAGAAGAGCTTGAAAAAAAGGCCCTGCAACTGCATTTAACCCAAAAAGCACTGGAGCTCTCCCGCTCCAACCTGGGGCTGAAAGAAAAACTGGCGCAAAAAGGCATGAGCACCCAGCTGGAAGTTTTGCAGGCCCGTTTGGATCTGAGCAACCGCGAACGCGATTTTCGCATTGCCGAAGCAGAATCCCAACAGGCCCGCGAAGGTGCCACCCGCCTGAGCCGTGAAGAAGCGCGTGTCCAGGTTCAGCTTTCAAAATCTGCCCTGGCCTGGGCGCACAAGAACAAAACCCTCAGCCTGAAAAACCTCGAACTTGAGCGCAAAAAGAAACAGGCCAAATTAGACAGCGCCAGCTTAAAGGTCAAACGCCTCAAAGACCGCATCAAGCAATCGACCCTGCGGGCCCCGATTGCCGGAACCGTTGTGATCAACCGTACCTGGACCCAAGAGGGTTTGAAGCGGGTCGGTGTCGGCGATGAGGTTTCAGAAGGCAACCCCTTTATGTCGGTCGCAAATCTGGCCGATGTCAGAATACGCAGTGAACTGGATGAAACCCTGATCCGTGAAGTCAAACCCGGTATGGAGTGCACGATTGAACTGCCCAGCATGAAGGGCAAATTCTTCAAGGCCAAAATACTCAAAATCGGCGTTTTGGCGCATGAGCGCAGCCAACGCCAAAACACCCAGGGCCTGAACAAGGTCTTTGATCTTGAAATTCTACCCACCGCCCAAGAGGGCCTGTTTAAACCGGGCACCAGTGTGGATATTCGCCTGCCGCTCCAGCGCAAAGAAAACGTGTTGATGGTGCCGCGTGAAACCGTCTACCGCGATGCCAAGGGGCACTATGTGCGCTTAAGCAGCGGAGAAAAGCGCAGCGTCAAGGTTGGCGAGGCCAATCCCAAACAGGTGGTGATCCTTTCAGGTTTAAGCCTTGAAGATACGCTGCAACTGCCAGAAAGCTCAGAAGCAGACACCCCCGCAGAACCCACCCAGGGAGGAAAATCGCCATGAATTTTTGGCTGGAGAGCTTGTGGTATGCCTTAAAAAGCCTTTACCAACACCGTTTGCGCACCTTTCTAACCATGTTGGGGGTAATCTTTGGCGTCGGCGCAGTAATCGCCATGCTCTCGATTGGCAAAGGCGCTGAGCAGGAAATGATCGAACAGATTGCCGCTTTCGGCATCAACAATATCCGGGTCTATGCCCGTGAACTGAATGAATCGCAAAAAAAACAGGCCGAAAGAACCCCTTCGCTGGGGCTTTCCTATGAAGACGCGCTCTATCTGGCGCGTACTCTGCCCCATATTGAAGCCGTCGCACCACAAAATCTGCTCGACAAACCCATCACCTACCGGGATTTAAACCCTGAAACCCAAGTGGTGGGAACCACCCCTGAATATCTCGGCATTAACGGGCTGCATCTTTCTGAAGGCCGGTTTATTAGCTCAGACGACCTGCTCTATTACCGCAAGGTCTGTATTCTCAGTTCAGAACTCTCACGGCAGCTTTTTCTGACCGAAAACCCGATTGGGCGCTGGATCAGCATTGGCGGACAGCGCTTTGAGGTTGTGGGGGTGCTCAATGCCCGCCAGGCCACCAAGCAGAGGGTTCAGATCCGCTCACGCCCGCTTGAAAAAGATGTCTATATTCCAATTACCACCTCGTTAAAAAAATTTACGTTGACGCCTGCGGAAAATACCCCGCACAATCAAATTGAATACAATGTGGTCGATGAAATGTCTTTGCAGGTTTCGGGCCCAGAATATCTGAGCAGTACCCGCCAGGCTTTGAAGCAAATTTTTAAACGCCGCCATTTTGGCATCCCCGATCTTGAAATTGTGGTGCCCACCGAATTGCTTGAACAGAGCCAAGCCACGCAACGCCTGTTCAATCTGGTTATGGCCTGTATTGCCGGACTTTCGCTTTTGGTAGGCGGGATTGGCATTATGAATATTATGCTCGCCAGCGTCACCGAGCGCACCCGCCAAATCGGCATTCGCCGGGCCGTGGGCGCGACACCGGGGGATATTCTGATTTTCTTTCTTTTAGAATCTCTTTTGATTTCCTTGATTGGCGGTTTAATGGGCATCGGTGTGGGCGTGGGAATCAGCCAGATCGTCACCGTGGCAGCCGGATGGAAAACCATCGTTTCGGTGGAGTCGATCCTGCTCTCCTTTGGTGTCTCTTCACTGGTTGGGATCTTTTTTGGGCTCTACCCCGCCTGGCGGGCCTCAAAAATGGATCCCATTCAAGCACTTCGCCATGATTAAAGGAGGCCCCGCTTTGAATTTTGCTCCCCTGCCAGAATTCGATCCCCAGGAGATTTATCAGGCAGTTTTTGAAAACTCCCGCGATGCAATTGGGCTTTCGCAGGCAGGGAAACATGTCTTTGTAAACCCGGCCTATTGCAAGATGTTTGGCTACCAAAGCAACCAGGAACTGGTGGGCCGCTCGATCCTCGATTTGATCGCTCCCTGCCAACGCTCACAAATCCAGAAATATGTCAAAATGCGCGAAACAGGCGAAGATCCTCCCAATTTTTATGAGACCAAAGGGCTACGCAAGGATGGCAGCACCTTTGATATGGAGGTAACGGTTTCAAGCTATCTCAAAAATGGGGGTGTTTATACCCTGGTGATTCTGCGCGATATTTCCGAACACAACCGCGCGCTGGAATTGCTCACAGAAAGCGAATCGCGCTTTCGTATTCTGGCTGAGTCAGCCCCTATCGGCATCTTTTTTCTCGACAATGATGAAAACTGCCTGTTTGTAAACAGCAGATGGCAAGAAATCACTGGCTTAAAGCTGCATGAATACCTGGCCACAGGTTGGCTCAACCTGATCCATCCCGAGGACAGAGAATTCGTCATTCAAGAGTGGACCGCTCAGCTCCCGAGAACGGGTCAATTTCAGCTTGAGTTTCGCTTTCTGCGCAGAACGGGGGAAACACGATGGATCTCGATGCGCGTCAGCAGCATTGCCAATATTTACGAAGATGTTTTGGGCTTTGTTGGCACGCTCGAAGATATTTCTGAACGCCGACAATCTGAAAACCAACTTAAATCTGCGCTTGAAGAACGTGAAGTGCTGCTGCGCGAAATTCACCACCGGGTCAAAAACAATTTTCAGGCGATTATGAGTCTTTTAAACCTGCAAATGCGTAAACTCAAAAACCCTGAATTGAAAAAAATTCTCCAGATTTCCCGCGATCGGATCCGCAGCATGGCGCTGGTGCACGAGCAACTCTATGAGTCTCAGAATATGGCCCGGATTGATCTGCAAAAATACCTGCGTCAGTTGACCCGCGAACTCACCGTTCTCTACCAGGAAACCCCCAATCTCCGCATCCAACTCTCACTCGAAGCCCTGCACGTACCCTTGGAACAGGCCATGTATTGCGGCCAGCTCTTTACTGAAATCTTGGCAAATGCGCTTAAAAATGCCTTTCCTGAGCCCCCTGAATCTCCTGAAATTCAGATTGTGCTGCGCTCAGCAGGATCCAGGATTGAATTGGAAATGCAGGACAATGGCATCGGCTTTCGACCTGATTTCAGAATAGAACACAGTACCACCCTGGGATTGCGCCTGATCCTCTCTCTGGTTTCACAATTACAGGGCGATTATCAGGTAAGCTCAGAAAATGGATTGCATTGGAAAGTCACTTTTCCCCTTGCTTCTCCGGCTTCTGAGGCTCAACCCACCCGCTAGGGTGTGTTATCCTGACAGGGGTTCCCTGTGAAATCCAGAGTGTTAGCCCGTGAACTGAAAGGAAGTTTTTTGTGCCTTCGCAAGCCCGTATTTTAAATTTTTCGGCAGGACCTGCCGTTTTACCTGAACCCGTACTGGAGCAAATCCAAGCAGAAGCCCTGTCTTTACCCGGCATCGGCATGTCTGTTCTGGAAATTAGCCACCGCTCAGCTCCTTTTGAAGCCATTCTCGAACAAACCCTCAGCGATTTGAAAACCCTCTTACAAGTGCCCGATGGCTACCGCCTGATCTTTTTACAGGGGGGGGCCTCGCTTCAGTTTTCCATGATTCCGCTCAACTTTCTTTTGCCCGGTGCACGGGCAGGCTATATTGACAGTGGTTCCTGGGCCCGCAAAGCGATGGGAGAAGCCCGTCGCGAAGGCGAAGTGATTACCCTGTGGAGCGGCAAAGCAGGCGGCTACCGCCGCATGCCCCGTCAGGAAGAACTCGAAACCCCTTCTGATTTGGCCTATCTTCACCTCACCTCCAATGAAACCATCGAAGGCATCGAACTCTTTGAGGATTTTAATACCGCTGAAACGCCCTTGATTTGTGATGCGTCTTCAGATATTCTCAGCCGTCCGATCGATGTTTCTCGCTATGCCATGATCTATGCCGGGGCTCAAAAAAATATGGGCCCCGCCGGTGTTACCTTTGCCCTGATGCGCGAAGACCTGCTGGCCCGCAGCCGTCGGGGCCTGCATACCATGCTGGATTATTCAACCTATGTGGAAAACAATTCACTTTACAATACCCCCCCCGTTTTTGCGATTTATGTGGTGGGTCTGGTGGCCCGCTGGCTCTTGGCACAGGGAGGGCTGGAAGCCGTCTCAGAACTGAATCAGAAAAAAGCCAGCTTCATTTACAAAGCGATCGACAGCAGTGAAGGTTTTTATCGCGGCCATGCCGAAGAGAGCAGCCGTTCGCGTATGAATATTACCTTCCGGCTGCCCAGTGAAGAACTTGAAACCGCCTTTGTCAATCAGGCGGCAGCCCTGGGCATGGATGGCTTAAAAGGGCACCGTTCTGTGGGCGGAATTCGTGCCTCTGTTTACAATGCCTTTCCCCTTTCAGGCGCAGAGACCCTCAGCGCCTTTATGCGCGAATTTGCACGTAAGCAGGGTTAAACCATGAGCATTGAGCGCGTTTCAGCACTGCATCATTTTGATGCCCGACTGACCGTTCCGGGCGATAAATCGATATCCCACCGCGCTTTGATTTTTGGAGCCCTGTCTGAAGGCGAAACCCGGATTGAGGGCCTGCTCAACAGTGCAGACGTAACCTCAACCTGGCAATGCCTGAGCCAAATGGGCGTTCAGATTCAAAGACAGGGCACAGAAGTCTGTGTGCAGGGCGTGGGCCTTGCCGGGCTCCAAGCCCCGTCTTCGCCCTTGGATTGCGGCAATTCTGGCACCACCCTGCGACTGCTGATGGGCATGCTTGCAGGCCAGAAATTTTCCTCAGTATTGAGTGGCGATGCCTCTTTGTCGCAAAGACCCATGAAACGTGTGGCCCAACCGCTTTCAGAAATGGGAGCGGTGATTGAGCTGCGCGCTCAGAATTATCCCCCTGTCAAAATTTCACCGGCCCAATTGCAGGGCATTGACTACGCCCTGCCGATTGCCAGCGCCCAGTTAAAAACCTCACTCTTGCTGGCGGGTCTGTGGGCTGAAGGGCCCGTGCGCCTGCAGGGTGAAATTGGCAGCCGGGATCATACCGAACGCCTGCTCCCGCATTTTGGCGTCAATCTCAAAACCAAAGAGGGCACGATCCTGCTTGAGCCCAAACAGAGCCTCAAAGCGGCCCATCTACGCGTGCCGGGAGATCCTTCTACCGCCGCTTTTTGGCTGGCCGCTGCCGCCATGATACCTGGCGGCAGGGTTGAAATTTCAGGCGTATCCCTGAATCCCACCCGCTTGGGGTTTGTGCAGGTTTTGCAGCGAATGGGCGCGGTGATCGCTGAAGAAATCACAGCAGAAACGCCTGAACCGCTGGGCATCTTGCGCCTGCAACAGGTGCCCTTACAGGCCACACGGGTCTATGCCCATGAAATTCCAGATTTGGTAGATGAAGTGCCCCTGATTGCCATTTTAGCCACCCAGGCCCAGGGCCGAACAGAGGTGCGCGGTGCAGGTGAATTGCGTGTCAAAGAGTCAGACCGTTTGAGCGCCTTGGCTCAAAATTTAACCGCCATGGGCGTCAAGCTTGAACTCTTTGAAGACGGCTTTGCGATTGAGGGCCCCCAAGCCCTGTTTGGCGCAAAAATCGACCCCCACCACGATCACCGCATTGCCATGGCCTTTGCGATTGCCGGTCTGGTCGCTGAAGGGGAAACCGAAATTCAGAATCCAGAATGCGTCGGCATCTCTTACCCTGAATTTTTCGATATCTTGCGTCAACTTCAAGAAGGAGAAATGAAACCATGCGCTTTTTAACAGCAGGAGAATCTCATGGGCCCGCTTTAATGGGCATTTTAGAGGGCCTGCCTGCAGGGCTTGAAATTTCACCCGACTATCTGCAGGCCCATATGAAGCGCAGACAGCAGGGTTATGGGCGTGGTCGGCGTCAGCAGATCGAAACCGATCATGTACAGATTCAATCAGGGGTTCGGCACGGCAAAACCCTCGGCAGCCCAATTGGGCTTTACCTTCCCAATCAAGACTGGCGCAACTGGGAAGACACCATGTCAGTCACGCCGATTGAAGGCCCGATTAAACGTGAGGTTTTTGTTCCCCGACCCGGCCATGCCGATTTGGTGGGCGGCATCAAATACGATCACCCGGATCTGCGCAATGTGCTTGAACGGGCCTCTGCACGCGAAACCGCCATGCGTGTCGCCTTGGGAACCCTGGCGCGCAGATTTTTAGAAGCCCTGAATATCCAGATTGCCAGTCGCGTGGTTTCAATTGGTTCAGTCCAGGATTCCCACCCCCTGGATCTGGCTGTGTCTGAACTGAATGCCCGTGTCGATGCCTCGCCTGTCCGTTGTCTGGGGGCTGAGGCAGAACAGGCCATGATCGCTGAAATTGATGCAGCAAAAGCAGCCGGAGATACCCTGGGTGGGGTCGTCGAAATCTATGCCGAGGGCTTGCCGATCGGCTTGGGTTCTTACAGCCAATGGGATCGCAAACTTGAAGCCGCGATTGGCGCAGCGTTCCTCAGCATGAATGCCTTTAAAGGGGTCGAATTGGGCTTGGGCTTTGAATCGGCACGGGTGCCCGGTTCTCAGGCCCACGATGAAATCCTGCCTGGCGCACAACCCCGCCAGGTCCACTATGCAAGCAACCGCGGGGGCGGAATCGTCGCCGGCATGAGTACAGGTCAACCCGTGATCATCCGGGCAGCGATGAAACCAATTGCCACCCTGATGCAACCCCTGCGATCGGTTCACAGCGAAACGGGCGAAGCCATGGCGGCGCATATTGAACGCTCTGATACCTGTGCGGTTCCGGCTGCTGCCGTAATTGGCGAAGCACTGCTGGCTCTGGTATTGGCTGAATTCGTGCTTGAAAAGTTTGGCGGAGATTCAATGGCCGAAATTTATCCCCGGATCGCCTTTTGGCGTGAACAGCACCCCTAGCTGCTGAGCGAATAGAGGTCCAAAACCTCTTGCAGGCCCTTTAAACCTGGGTCTTGGTTTTCTTTGACCGCACGCACCAAAAAATCAAGGGCCAGTTCATTCTGATTCAAGAGAAACAGAATACAGGCCAGGGCCCAGAGCGATTCAAAACTGTAAGCATTTACAGAGAGGGCTTTATAAAAAGCTTCTGCAGATAAGATCAGGTTGTGCGGATTTTGAAATGCCTCATGGGCCGATTGCTCAAGCCAATAAAAACCCGTTTTCAGATACTCCTGGTAACTGCGGTTGATTTGCGGCAAAGGCAGACCCAAACTGTTCTGCAAAACCGTTTCTTCAGCGTTTTGCAAAAACGTGATCCCCCAAGCGTATTCTGGTGGTTCAGGCATGGCTTCAGGGAGTTCTGATTTTTGAAAAAAACGAACCAGCTCTCTCAGCTCCAAACTTCTCACCCCATGCCCTGTTTTCAGGCGATGCAACGCCTGTGCTACAAATTTACGCAAAACAAAATAGGCTTCACAGGCCGCCACAAAAGCTTTGAGATAGGCCGCCAGCGCAATTTTTTCTGAAAAACTGAGTGCCTCTGAGGCTTGCATTTCTGCCTCAAAGCCCTGCAAATGTTTCTGGGATAACAAAAAAGCACTCTCATTATTGAGCTTTAAACTGTCCCAGAACAGGGCACTGATTTGTTGAAATTTTTTATACAGGGCCAGAGAATCCAGCCTATCGGGGTGCGGAAAAGCTGATAAAAAACTTTCCAATTCGGGTTTCAGAAGCAATAGGCGGCTTTGGATCTGGTTGAGTTGGGCTTGGGCCGCTTCCAGTTCTGTCGCTACATTCCAACTGGTTTCAGTTTTTCCAAGCTGCTGCAATTCAGCTTCCAGCGAATGCCAAAGGGGCAAAAGGGCTTTTAAATTGCTTTCCCGACGCAATGACTGTTGAATCAAAGCAAGCTCACCCAAGCCCTCTGGCAGGGCCATATGGGACTGAGAGCGCATCGCTTGCCATGCCAGATTCCAATCGGTTTGCGCTGCAACCAAGTCTGGCAAATGGGCCTCAAAAGTGTGAAGTGTGAAATCGCTATTCATGTTTTCTTTTCAAATATAGCGTATTTTGCGATCGCTGGGTTTGATTCAAGTACAATGGGTAGAGTTTGAAATAGAAAGATCGTGGTATGTTTCCCGAACTTCAAAGCCTCTCCCAAGCGCGCAAAAAAGCCAAATCGAAACAATTTGAACTGCGCCTGGCCTTCTCCCCAGAACGGGTATGGGAGCAGATTTTTGATCTGAATGCCCTGCATTTAAGCATGGGCGTTCCCGCTGAAACCAGAAAATTTTTTCAGCACAAGCTAGGCCTTTCACAGGTTTCTTCTGCCCTCTGGGGCCCTCTCCAAGCGTTTTGGGAGTTTCCCCTGAGCTGGGATTATCTCAGATTTTACAGATTGGAACGCCTTGCTCCCCGGCAAAGCTTGAGCTATCTGGCCTGGCAGTTTGATTTGAAGCCAGAGGCAGAAGGAACGCTCTTGCAGGTCAAACTTTCGTATCTGCTTCAGCCGCCAACCCCCGCCTTTGAAAAAAAATTCGAACTCTATCTTTCTGCTTTAAACAAACAGATTCTGCAGACACTGAATCTGCAGGAAGCTTCTGAAACAAAGTATCCTGCTTTGCCAGCGGTTCCCAGTCTCACCCAAAAGGCTGCACGCCTCACCCAGCACCTGGCCAATCATCAGGGGGCAGTACATCCCCTCATGCTCGAAACAGCTACAGGCATCGCACGGGAGCAAATTCTATGCGCCTTGATCGAGTACAGCTACTTGGGGCTTTGCTCTCCTTTCTGGCGAGTGCTGGAACCCGATGGCACCCTGCTAACAGAACTCAAAGCACCCGCCAAACTGCCGACTGAATACCCAAGTCAGAAATATGGCCAAAATTATAAAATTCAACCCGATATTCATCTTTCGCTTTGGTTCAGAAAACCAGAGACGGAAGGTACTCCCCCCTCCCCTTTTCCACGCTCGCAAAAGCAACGTCTGGCTCAGTTTTGGCTTGGGCCTGGAGAGACCCATACTTTAACGCCCCAAAGCTTGGGAGCACTTCGCATCGCCTCTCCCAGTTTATCTGGGCATTTGCATCTGCGCATCGCACCCCGAGGAGCAGAGGAAGTCACCATCCAGGTCAAAGATCGACTCGAAGACAGTGAATGGCCCATTCTGGCCTTGGATGGCCGTTTAAAACTGCAATGCCAGGTTCCAGAAGGCGCAGTCTTTTATGCCTATTTGCCCTATGCGCCTCAAGAAGGCCTGAGTGCGGCTCAAGCCATGAGCAGCGAAAATTTAAAGTATTTATTACCTGAATTGGAAACGCTTTCAGGAGACACCTGGCGAATCACCCAGGAGGTCTTTTTAGCCCTTGGCTTCACCTCAAAAGATGGCCTTTCAGGCCCTGATCAAGCCACCCTGCTTCAGGAAATCTGTTTAAAATACTGTGGTCGCAGGCTCAAAACCACCCCAGAAAACGCCCTGATGATTTTTCCCTGGGCTGAATCAGGCTTACAGGCTGCCCTGCAGATTCTGAAGCAGGTAAAGGCTTGGAATCAGCTCTTGAAGCCCGAAAAAAAACTTCAAGTCGCTTTGGCTCTGCATCGCGGTGGAGCTGATTTTTCATCCCAAGGCAGTGCTTTACAGGCCTCTGGCCCTGGGCTCAGAACCACTTTGCAATTGCTTGAGCAGGCAAAACCCAATCACTTGGTGTTTTCACGCACCCTGATGATGGATCCAGAGTTTCAAACTGCTTTGCAAAAATCTGAAGAAATCACCCTGTATGAGCTTCACCGCTTTATTCGGGCGCGCTCGCAGGAACCCGACCGAATCTATGCACTGCTGCTCAAACCTGGGGCGGATTGAGTTCTGCCTGCCGAAAAAACGCAGCCCAGACTTGGTCCAAGGCCTGTCCATTGGCAGGGGCCTTGATCTGATCCAGCCAATAGTCATTCACGCTCTGCTCTCTTTGCGCAGAACCCGCTTTCAAGGCAAGCTCCACCAAAGGCCTCAACCCCTCAGGCTCCTCGGCACGTACGCGTCCATCTTCCAACATGCGCTCCAAGGCCCCCTTTAAGATACGGGGATGCTTGGCTTCTAAATTCTCGAGACGGTTTTCAGCTTGAAAATGATCTGCCATTTTAGTCTCCCTGCTGGGCCCGAAAAGTTTGTAGCACAAGGGCCTGTAAGGGATGATAAGCGCCTTGCAGGGCCTGCCAGCGCTCGCTCAGGCCCGCTGGTGTAGTCGAAATCAAACTGCTTTCTAACTGCGCTTTGAGATCAGCCCAGGCAGGCAATCCCTCTTTCGAACTGACTGCTCTAGCTTCAGGCACGGGCAAAACCGGCAGCAAATCAAAATTGATGCTGACAGCCTGTATTTCTACAGGTGATAAGCTCACAGGTTTGTTCACAAGCTTCATCAAAAGGCTTTTGGCAGAGTCGAGATCCGCATGGGGCGTACAAACTTTTTCGGCGTGCAAAAGAACCTGCCAGGCGCGGGAATACTCCCTTAAAAGTGCAAAAATCCAAGCCAAGCAAAGATAGCCCTCAAGCCGTTTGAAATCCAACTCCATCAAGCGGTAAGCCAGTGCTACAATGCCCTGCAAATAGCGCAGATCCTTAAATTCGTTCTGACGGGCAGCCTGCGTCAAAACCCCCAGCGCCCGTAAGCACTGGGCAATTTTATCGTCTCGCGTGGGCAGAGCAGCGGGCGGGCGTGGGTTCACAGATAGCGATCCAAGGAATTCAAGATCTCGGCGCACTTTTGCGCACTGCTGCCATAGGTTGAAGCAAAGAAGCGCTCTTTGAGCATATTCTTTTTGCGGAAAAACCGTTCCCAAGGGGCCTCGTCTTCCAGCAGGGCATGAAACTCATCCAGTCTCGATTCAGGTTTTAAAGTCGGCAAATAGGAGCGCAGGGTAATATCTGAAGAGCCAAAGCCCACATACTCGTGTTCGGGGGCAAAGGGCACACTCAAGAGAATCAAACGCTTATCACAGTAAAGCGGAGGAAAGGGGGTATTGCCGTAATCTGCAAAAACCGTATCGGCCAGCAAGAGCAAGGGCAAAGTATCCATCGGACGTTTCAAGACCGAGGTAAAGGGCAATTGATCCAGCAATTGAATCCGCTCGTATTCTTCAAGCAAGGTATAATCATGGGGTTTGACCAAAACATTGTAGCGATCGGTCAGGGCAGCCATGCGTTCTGCATAGATATCAATCGAGGAAAGTCCTTCAAAATAGGGCAGCCAAAGAATCGTGGGTTTGTGGGGGTCACAGCCAAAGTGTTCGTTTAAAGCCTCATAATCCGGGTTCCATTCCTGAAAGAAGGGGTCATACTGGGGCCAGCCCACTTGAAAAATCCAGGAGCGCTCACAAAATTTTAATTTTTTCTCCTGGTAGCGTCCAAAACAGAGAATCATATCGTAGAGTTTATTCCAATTGTTCAAATGCAAGCGATCGCAGCCCAGTTCAGACGAAAATTTGATCTGACGGCTGCCCAATTGATTCATCAGTTGGTAGTCATGCAGAAAAATATGATCTGAGATCAAGTAGCGGTAGAGGGTTTTCGATTGCAACAATTCAGAAATATACGAAAAACGGTATTCTTCAGCCGCCATAATATCCAGCAGAGATTCTGAGGCTTCGTCAGGCAAGACAATATCAAAACTGTCACGATCCAATAAATTCAAGACATTGCGGTAGTTAAAATACATTTCGGGGATATGAAATAAAAACCCCATTTTCGGCACCTGTAAATAACTCATGCCTGGCCTTCAGCCCCTGAAGCCCAGGGCAAAAGCCCCAGATCGAGGTTGCCTCCTGAGAGAATCACAGCGGCACTTTTTCCCTTCAGACTAAGTTGCCCAGAGAGTAAAACCGCAAGGGGGACTGCCGCAGAGGGTTCAATCACCAATTTCAAACGCTCCCAAATCAAGCGCATGGCGGCAATAATTTCAGATTCTCCCACGCAATAAATCGCCTGAACATATTCCAAAATCAAGGGAAAAGTCAAACTGCCCAAAGAGGTCAAAAGCCCATCACAGATCGTTTTGGGAGCTACAGAAGGCAGGAGTTGTTTGGCCTGAAAAGAGCGAAAGGCATCATCTGCGCCCTGGGGTTCACAGCCTATCACCTGGGTTTGGGGGGAAAGAAAGTGAGCGGCAAGGGCACTGCCACTGAGCAGACCACCGCCCCCCACAGGAGCGAGTAAATAATCCAGCTTCGGGGCCTGTTCCAGCAATTCCAGAGTGGCTGTGGCCTGACCGGCAATCACGCGGATATCGTTATAGGGATGCACAAAATGGGCGCCGGTTTCGGATTGCACCTTGGCCAAGCTGCGCTCACGGGCTTCAAGTGTCGCTTCGCATTCCACAATCTCTGCGCCATAGCCTTTGACCGCGTTCTTTTTGACCTGGGGAGCATTTTCGGGCATCACAATCCAGGCCGGAATTCCCCGTTCACGGGCAGCACGGGCCAAGGCCTGGGCATGGTTTCCAGAGGAATGGGTAGTGACCCCCTTTTTCAGAGTTTCAGGTGAACAGAGCGCCAAGGCTGCACTGGCACCACGAAACTTAAATGCGCCTACTTTTTGAAGATTTTCACACTTAAAAAAAACAGGGCCCCCACAGAGCGCACTGATTTGCTCAGAATGTACGACGGGTGTCTGATGCACCTGTTCTGAGATCAGCGCATGTACCTGTCTGAGCATGAAAAGATCGGGTTTCTGATAATTGTCTGCCATTGATATCCACAAGGGTTTAATCGTACACTGAACTGGAGCGCATTGTACCACTATTCCAGGACTTGCTGGGGCCGCCATGAAAGACTACCTGAAACATCTTTTCGATTTCCGAAACCTGTTTCAACCGCAGAAATTTAAATATATCAATATGCTGCTGTTTACTTCGATCGCCTTCAACGGCTATCTTCAGTATTTTTTTCGGCACGTAGAAGCAGAAAGAAGCCTGTATCCCGGCATTGGGTTCACGCTGATTCTGATTTTGTATCTGTTTATGGTCTGGCATCGGGAAAAACCATGAACTATCCCCAGTTGACATTTACAGCCCAGGATCTTTCCCTGCCAGATCTCCTCCAGGCCTTGGAGCAAGCCGGTTGTGTCCGCATCAATGGCCTTTTTCCCCAAGCAGTCATGACAAATCTCGCCCAATGGAGTGAAAGTGCCTTTGCCCAATTCGATTATCAACGTTTAACAGATACCCTGGACCCCCTCTTAAAAGACTATTTCGCATTGGTGCCCCATATGATCAACCATTTACCAGGGGCCTGTCTGCATTTGTTTAAGGGGGATTCTGATTTTTTGTACAAACTGTTTTTGGCATCCCCCCTGCCTGATATTTTGCATGCCCTGTATCGCGGCCCCTTTCTCTATTCAAGTATTCACGCCGTGATTCGCCGTCAAACCCTCAAGGAACCCCAATGGTATACAGGCTTTCACCAGGATGGGCACTTTCTCAATCCCGATTGGAAGTTTTTGCATTGTTGGTCACCCTTGGTAAGCTGTGGCGTTGACCGACCGGGTTTGGAGCTGATCCCCGCCGGGCTGAAAGCAATTCGCCCCCTCAGTCAAAAGCCCTTTCGGGGTGAGCATTTTTATGACAATCGCGATTTAGATCTTGAAAGCGAAATCTTGCCCTATTTTCCTGCAGAAAGCTTCTGGATGGAACCCATGCAACCTGGTGACGCCTTATTCTATGACAGTTTCTGCCTGCATCGCACCTATCTTACCTCCGAAATGACCCAGCCCCGCTACAATCTCGAGATGCGCTTTTTGCCAGCAGTTGATTTACCCGCTGAAATTGCACAACTGGGTTTTATTCGCGTTTAAGAGCGCTGGTAAAGAAGTTCCAAGGCCTGACGGTAGATATCATCGGCCTCAGACTCAAGCTCTTGCGCATGTTCGGGATCAAATTCTGCCAGCCGACGCAAGGCCGTTTGCCAGGCAAAAAGCAGTTCCGTATCATCTTCTGCAATTGAACAGGCCTGGGCATAGGCCTGACAGGATTCTAACAAAAGTTGACGGCTTTCTTCACCCGACCGATGTTCAGCCAGGGTTTGCAAATAAGAGGCCAAATTGGCAAGATTAAAATCGCAGGTATGCCGATTCAGCAACATCGCATAGAGATTGTGCAGCATTTCCAATAAACGCTCAAATTGTCGAGAACGTGAGCGAATCAAAAGCTCAAGCAGGGTTTCACGGTTGTCAATAATGATATGTTCATCCGGAGAACAGGCTATCAAGGCCATCCAGGCATTTTCCATGTGTTGAATCAAGGCCTGCGAAACAGGGTCATGCTGCCTGTTCTGCATCAAACGTTGACTGAGAATATCCAGCCAAACTTGCTGGTAGCCATCCTCATCCAACCAGCCCTGTAAGAGCATTTCAGCCAGAATCAGGTAAAAACCATGGGCCAGCTCCAAAAGGCTCTGGGTTTCAAGTGCAGAGATCATCGGCAAAAGTGCCCCCAACCAATTCGCACAGCCCTTAGCCGCCTCGGGAAAGCCCTGTTCCAGCCAGTTTTGCAAGAGCTGAGCAAGATTCTGCAAACCCGTCTGAAATTCAATCTCAGCCACAGTGGTTTGAAGCATTTGCGTCAATTGCAGGCAAGCCCGTAGCCAACTGAACTCTGTTTTGCCAACAGACACCATCTCGAGCCAGGCTTCAAGATAATGCGCGCTCTGGCTGTGGTTGAAGCTCTGGGTTTCAAGCTGCATCAAGAGGCTGCGATGGAGGCGCTGGAGCGCTGACAAATAGTGTTTTTTCTGCTGCTCGGTGAGCCAAAAGGCCCGTTCTTCAACAGAAAGGGTTTGATCATAAAGCCAATTTTTGGTAAGCAATTTGAAAAGGGTTAAATTTTCTGAAAAGCTGAGATTTTGAATCAGGGCATACCAAAGAATTTCAGAAAATTCTAGCCGGGGAGGATAGGGCTGGGGATTGCGCAAAAGCGCACAGAGCGATTGCCAGGCCTGTTTATAAAGCATTTTTTGGCCTTCGCTGGCATAACAGGCCTGGTAGAGCAAAGAGGTGGCCAGAGCGCTCTCACTTTCCGAGTTTTGTGGTTTCCAGTGCTTGGCCTGAAGAAAACTGTGGGTCGCGGCCTGAAGAAAGGGCTGGCTGGGGGGAGAGGAACTGAGCGCAATCTGAAAAAGCAATTCTGCGCGCAGAAAAAGCAATTCCCCATTCCATTCAGAATGCATTTTACCAAAATATTGAAAAAAGCCTTCTGCAAATTGAAAAATCCGTTGATAGAGTTCAGGCTCCAAATCAGAAAAATTTTTAAATTTGCTGAGAAACCCGAGCAGAAGAAAGAGTTCATCGGGGGCCGGATATACCTGCTCTGAATACTCAAGACAAATTCGCTCCATCACTTCCAGGAGCCAGGTTTGAGTGGGTTGGGCTTGAAACAGATCCAAAAGCGCATCCAAACCCTCCAACCAGGTTTGAAACTGGGGATCAGCCGTCAGGCTGTCACGGAAATGCTCAATGCCCTTGGCGTATAAAAAACTGAAATCAGGATCGGCTTTTTTCAGGGCCAATCTGAAATAACGCTGGCTTTTCACAAAAGAATTTCTGGCCTGTATCATGGTTTCAATCACCCTGTTTGTTCACGTAAGTTCTATCATAACAGGGTTTACAAGGGAGAAGACAAGCGAATTAAAAATGTCGGTGCATAAAATGGCGCAGGCGTTCAGGTCGGTTGGTAATAATCCCAGCCACACCCAGGCGGATTAATTTTTTCTGCGTTTTGGGGCTGTCGATCGTAAAAGGGTGCATGCGCACCCCAATCTCTTTGCTGCGGCGCATGGCAGCCGGGCTGACCAAAGGGTAACGCAGATTCAAGGCATCGGCCTTGACCTCCAGCAACCAGCGAAAAGCCTGTAAACCATAGATCGGAATCTTTCCACGCAGGTTCGAACGCACCGTATTGCCATAGAGCAAAGCCGTAGAAAGTGTGGGTGCAAGTTCTTTGATTCGTTTCAAGGCCAAAAGGTCAAAGGATGAAACCATGACATGTTCCACCATCGAGTACTGTTGCAGCAAGTGTACAATTTTACGCTCAATCAGGGGTTCTGAGCGAAAAACGGCATCTGATTTAATTTCAATATTGAGCATGATTTTGCCTGCCGTTAATTCCAATACCTCTGCCAGACTGGGAATTTCTTCTGAATTGAAACGGGGGTCAAACCAACTGCCTGCATCCAATTGTTTCAATTCATCCAAACTGTATTGCTGAAGCAAGGCATCGGTTCCAGCTGTGCGTTTCAAGCTGCGATCGTGAAAGACTACCACTTCCTGATCCCGACTCAAGCGCACATCCAATTCCAACATATCCGCTTTTTGATGCATGGCCAAAGCAAAGGCTGAGAGCGTGTTCTCTGGCGCTTCACGCGAAGCCCCTCGGTGGGCAATCACCCAGCAGGGAGTATCCTGAGTACGCAAGGGCTGGGGAAAAACGCGGGAATAGGTTTTAAACTCTTTCCAAAAATTCATTGCTTGGCAGGAAGGTCTCTGAACTCAGGCAGAAGTTGTTTCCAAATATCCGTCATGCTCTCCGTATTCTGGTAAGCAATCAGACTTTTGAGCCAAACTTGTAAATTGGGTTCAAAATTTTCAGGCACAGCTGCCAAGCTCTGCTTTGCTTTTTCGGGTTCTTGGTTGAACGCTTGGGCAAAAGCCAGGTAGAGTCGGGCCTCGTAGAGCACAGGTTGTTCCACCAAGATCTTTTCAAAGGTTTTAATTGCCTCTTTATAATCTTTGGCAGTCAGATAAATTACGCCCACCCGCAAGCGGGAATGAAAATCTGCAGGAACTTTGTCGATGGCCCGCAGATAATTGTCATAGGCAAATTGCAGATAACCCATTTGCAAGTGCAGATCGGCAATATTTCTAAACAATTGCGCCTGTTCCAGGGGATCCAAATCTGCCCCTTTGCTGATCAGCTCTTCGCGGTAAAGGGCCAATAAATTTTCGGGCTGTTTGAGGCGTTGGTAATGGCTGATCAGCTGTTGACGGGTAATCGTGTCATTGGGGTAGAGGGAATGCAGTTTTTCCATCTGCTGCAGCAGATAGGTCTGGTCAAGATCTGGGTTTTGAGATTTTCCAAGCCAGCGCAAAAGATCAGCATAAACAGCAGTGGCCAAAGTCGTATTCTGATCTTTGGCAGCTTCACTCAGGCTCTCAAAACTGATATCGATAATTTTTCTGAACTGGTTCTGCTCAGCCAACCAGCGGAATTTCTCCTGCTGCACTTCTTTTTTGAGCTCGGGTCCGAGGATATAGTCTGAAAGCTCCAGCAAAGCTTTCTCAGGTTCTGAGTTGAGTTTGGCCTGAAACAAAAGCAGACGGGCCCGGTCTTCCGTTTTTTCTTTGCTCAGTTCCAGCCCCTTTGTTAAGGCTTCTGCAAGTTCTGTTTGCTCACCCAAGGCTTGTGCCGTCTGGGCCAGATGCAAATAAACGGCTTGATTGGCTTTGTTTAAATAGATCAGGCTGCGAAATTCACTTCTGGCTTTCAGATATTCTTTTTGCTGCAAGCGCAGCTGGCCAAAGAGAAAATGGGTGCGTTCATGATTGCGCTCCAAAGGCAATGCACTTTCAAGCGTGGCTTCAGCCAATTGAATTTCATTGCGTTTTAAATAGGATTCAGCCAGCAATTGCAAAGCTTTTAAATCTTTGGGATTGAGACGGAGAAAGGATTCCAGCGAGCCAATCGCGTCCTGGTATGCGCCTCTAGAAAAAGCGTTCTGCGCTTTGTCCAAAAGACTGCTTTCAGTTTGCGACCAAGCAGGCAGGGCAGCGCAAAGAAGGGTGGTAAGCAAGAGGCTTCGCAGCAAGTTCTGTTTCATAAATCATTCCAGAGTGAGGATTTTGCGATTTCATTGTAACCCAGGGTAGGGTTCAAATGAAAAGGACCCTGATTTCTCAGGGTCCCTGTCATGACCAGATTAAATTGGTTCATCTATTAGCCCATCTCTCAAGCATTGTTATTCATACGAGCTTTACGATTCCGGCGACGATCCATCATCAAATCCACTTCACGTGCCAAATCCATCAACTCTTGCTGCCGCTTGTCCCGCCATTCGATATAATTCTTCTCTTTGTCTTCAATCCGGTTCTTCATCTCTTTTAAAATATCGTCATACATTCTGGTCTACCTCCTTTCTTCAAGTCTATTAGAGGGAATCATTCAACCCTCTCCTATTTTATAGGACGATCGTGCTGAAATATTGTTCCTCATATAAGATATTATACATGAAAAAAAATGTAGAGGATACTTTTATTTTGACAAAGACCCCATAAACACTTACTTTCAAGCCATTTCTGCATTGCGTAAACTTTTGTCAAGATTTGAGTCCCGCCCAAATTTCAGCAAAGATTCTTTCGACATTCCCCCAAAAATAAGTTTCAATAGGGATATTCTTAAATGATGATCAGGAGCAAATCCGCCTCAGCATGAACAAACAGGTTTATCTCTATTTGCATACCCATTGGGATCGCGAGTGGTATCGCAGCTTTGAATCCTACCGATTTCGCCTTTGCCAGGTGGTGAGAGCCTTGCTCGATACGCTAGAGCAGGATCCCCAGCGTGTCTTTATGCTGGATGGACAAACCGCAGTCGTTGAAGACTTTCTCGAAGTCTACCCCCAGGAAGAAGCGCGCCTGATGCGAATGATTGCCTCTGGCCAACTTGAAGTGGGCCCCTGGTATGTTTTACCTGATGAATTTTTGGTGAGTGGTGAAGCCTTGATCCGAAATTTGCTCTTGGGGCGTGAGCAATCGCAGGCTTGGGGGCAAAAAACAGCCTTTGGCTATCTGCCTGATATGTTTGGGCATTTGGCGCAAATGCCCCAACTGCTAAAAAAATCAGGGCTTGAACCCGCTATCCTCTGGCGGGGGGTGCGTCCTTCACGCAATATTTTCTTTTGGTCGGCCTTAGATGGAAGTTCTTTAACCACACTGCATTTGACCAAGGGCTATTATATGGATGCCTTTCATACCACCCCCTTTCCTGAAGAAAGTTTCAAAAATTTTCTCAAAGGGATTGAAGACGCCACGCCTGTTCCTGCTCCTTTGCTCATGCCGGTAGGCGGAGACCATCTCGGCCTGCCCCTCAATTTTGAGGCCGATCTTGAGGCTTTCAACAGTGCGCAGAGCTGGTATACGCTCAAGCCCGCATCGATTGGTACCTACCTCAAAGAACTTGAAAAATTCAATTTTTCGATCGAAACGGTGCATGGAGAATTGCGAAACTGCGAATCCGCCTATATTCTCCCCGGCGTGCTCTCTACCCGGCGCTACCTGAAACAGTTCAATGATCGAATTCAAAACCTTTTAACCACTGAAGTGGAACCGCTTTTGCTTTGGAACTGGCTGAAAAATTCCCCATCGGATCCTGCTGCTGTCTTAAAGCAAGCCTGGAAACATCTGCTCAAAAACCACCCGCACGACAGCATCTGTGGCTGCAGCATTGATGAAGTGCACCAGGATATGCTGCCGCGCTTTCGGGCCGCAGAAAGCTTGGGCCAGGAACTGAAAAACAGCGCCCTGAATGAATTGGTGCAAACCTCTCTGTGCGGGGAAAAAGGCGAATATCTTCACCTGATCAATGCCGGCCCAGTGGATTATCAGGGCTGTTTAGCCGTCAGTCTGGAATTTCCAGCCGAGATGGAAATGCAAAGTTTTTCCCTGCTCGACCCCACGGGAAATCCGCTGGTCTATGAAATTCTGGAACGGGTCAAAGCCGAAAAATTTGTTGCAGAGCCCGATATTCTGCCCCACTGGGAAGAAATCGTGCGCTATGAATGTCTGCTCACAGCAGACATTCCTGCCTTCTCCAGCCGGGTGATCAAGATCAATCCCCATCAGACAGCCTTGCCCCTGCCGGGCATGAGAAAATCAGCCGAACCCTGCGCGATTGAAAATGCCTGGTGCCGTGTGCGATTGGATTCTGAAAAAGGGCAGTTGCAGTTCTACCGCCAGGAGAATCATACCTGGATACGGGTTTTAGAAGGCCACCTCTTTGTCGATGAAGGCGATGCCGGGGATTCCTATACTTTCTCTCCCCCCCAGGACAATCCACGCCAAACCCTGCATATTCAAGAGTTTCAAGTTGAAAAACAAGGGCTTTCACAAACCCTGCATATTACCTACTTTGGCTTCTTACCCGCCCAATTGCGCGAGGATCGTCAATCGCGTTCGGGGGTCAATGTTCCCTGTAAAATTCAAACCCGAATTCGGCTCTATGCCAATGATCCGGGGCTCTACTTTACTTCCTGGGTACAGAACCAGGCCCGGGATCATCGGCTGCGGCTACTTTTCAAATCGCAGTTGGGGCCGATTCGCTGCTGGAGTTCTACGGCCTTTGGCGCCTTGGAACGCCAAATGTCTCCTCCGCGCGCGCTGGATGTTTTGCCGGGCAAAGAGCGTCCTGCAGATACCTTCCCTTTTGATGACTGGATTCATATCCATGGGCCTGAAGATTTGGGCTATGTGGTACACACCGAAGGTCTGCACGAGGCAGAATTGATGTCGTGGGAAGGCAAACCGACGCTGGCTCTGACTTTTCTGCGTGCTGTGGGCTGGCTCTCGCGCGATGATCTGCGCACCCGTGGGGGAGGCGCAGGGCCGCGCATGAAAACGCCTGAAGCCCAGTGTCTGGGCGAGCACCGCTATGATTATCGCCTGGCGCTCAGCGGCAATTCACGCAAAGCAGCCTTGAAACAGGTCTTTCAATGGCAACATCCCCCGCTGGTCACCCAGGGCCAGCGCGAAAGCGAACTGCCGGGTTTATTCCGCATCAAAACCGAAGGCATCGCACTTAGCTGCTTAAAAAAAGCAGAGCATGAGCAGGCCATCATCTTCAGGCTGGTCAATCTGCTTGAGCACCCCGTCAAACTTGCCTTTGAGATTTTGTTTAAATTTGATTCAGTCGTGCTGACAGACCCCCTTGAAACCCAAGAGTTGACAGAAGGTCTGAGCATCTCTGACCAAGCCGTGGAAATCCTGACCCAACCCTTTGAAATCCTGACGTTTAAGATTCTGCCGCAAAGTGTCGAATGATACAATAGAAATACTTCAAAGTCGGGAAAGATCATGACGGAAACAGAAACCCATCAGGCTACGCATTCTGCAACGCCTATGGAACAATACAAATTGGCGCAGATTGAAACGGCAACCCCTGAGCGTTTGCTGGTCATGCTCTATGAAGGGGCGATTAAATTCTTAAATCTGGCAGCACAAGCGCTAGATGAAGAACAACTTGAAACTTCACACCGCAATATTCTGCGGGCAGAAGCGATTCTACTCGAACTCATGTCGGTTTTGGATATGGAGGTCGGCGGAGAATTGGCTAACAATCTATTTAATTTATATGATTATATGTACCGCTTGCTGGTCAAAGCCAATATCGACCACGCGCCCGAACCCGTCAGGGAAGTGATTTCACTTTTGGATAATTTGCGCAGCGCCTGGGATGAAGTGGCAGGCGTTGTGGGTCAAATGCGCTCAGAAGGCAAACTGGATACAGAACCCCGTGAACGACATTTTGCAGGCTAATTCGCCAAGCCCAGAACCCCAGGAAATCTTAAAGGCTTTCTCTGAACTCTCAGAGCGACTCACAGCCCTCTTAGCAGCAGAGCCCAGTGCAGATCTTGATCTCATTCAGGTTTGGGATCTGCTCGACCGGCGAGAAGCGCTGATTTCGATCCTCTATCAATTTTTCGCCAGCAACGAGACAGCCCCCAGCCCTGAATTTTTAAAGGCCTTGGGGGAACGTCAAGCAGCAGATCAAATCCTCATGGAGAAAATCAAAAAGCTTCAATCCGATTTGAAACAGGAATCCCAAAAAATGGGAAAACAGTTTTCTGCGACCACTTCCTACCTTGAACAGGGGATACAGGCCGAAGAAACCTCCCGCTTTTTTGAGAATCAGGGCTAAGCACCTGTTTCAGGTCGAGCCATTGTTTCCTGGGGCTGTTTAAGCACAGGTTCCTGCGCCTGTTTAAGCAGTTGGGGGGCAATGCCCATACAGGCCAGGGTCGTAATCACGGCAATCCAACCAATCACACCATAGTGCTCTAAATGCCCCTGTGCATCTTTAAAGACAATCATGCCCGCCATCAGTGAAGCCACCCCGGCTGAAAGCTGTTGCACTGAAGACTGAATGCTCATAAAACTGCCCCGGCGCTGGGGGCTAACCGTACCTGTAATCAAAGCCATCGCAGGAATAATTCTTCCCCCTGAAACAATAAAAAAGCTGGTGCTGAGCAAAAGCGCCAAATAAAGCGGTGTCACCCCCAAATGGGTGATCAGAAATTGCGGAAAGATCGAAAGCCCAAAAAACAAGACAAGAACTTTTAATTTTCCATAGCGGTCAGCCAGTTTTCCGATCAAAGGCCCGGTAATCAAGGTGGTGGCGCCGCCCAAAAGATAGATCAAGGTCAATTGCGCTTCAGAAAAGCCCACATTGGCAACCATGGAGGGGCTTAAAAAGGGGATAATCGCAAATTGTCCAATCATCATAAAAACAGTCAGAATCAGGGCCCAAATCTGGGGGGGATTTTTGAAGACATCCCCCAAAATCTGAAAGGGATGTTGTTGGGGCGCGGAAGGCGTGAGATGCGCTTTGAGCGAGGGAATACCTTTTAAAATCAGAAAAAAGACCCCCATCGAAACGCCACTGAGAAACAGAAAGGGGGAATGCCAATCAAAGAGACTGGCCAGCCACAACCCCAAGGGAACCCCCAAGACCGATGCTGCTGAAAAAGCGGAGGTCACAATGCCCATCGCGGAGCCCCTTCTTTCCATGGGAATGGCATCGCCAATCACGGCCATCACTGCGGCAGCCAGAATGCCCCCAAACGAACCCGTGAGCACTCTTGCCACCAGCAAAACCGGATAGGAGGGGGCCAGGGCACAGGCCAAAGTTCCCAAAATAAAACCACTGTAAAGCACCAGCAGAATATGTTTGCGATCAAAACGGTCCACCAGAAAAGCAGATAAAAATCCGCAGATTCCGGCAGAAAAAGTATAGGCTGAAACCAAGAGCCCAAATTCTTTGGGGCTGATAGAAAATAGCCGCATCAATTGGGGGCCCAAAGGCATCAGGATCATAAAATCGACAATATGCGTAAATTGAATCAGGGCCAAAGTCAGCAACAGTAAACGTTCACTCGATTTTGTCATGGCAGGTTCTTTCTGGAACGGCATCTCCGTTCACGGGTGAGGGAAGTTTACCCGCAGAACAGGGAGAGGGGCTAGCAGATTCAGTTTGTTTTTATCAGCAAAGAAAGCTGACAAGCGTCCAGCCAATACCCGCAAGCACTGCGGCCTGAATTGCTTGAGGCAATTGGGTATTGACATGGTCCATCAAATCTCCCCCCGTACACATGGCGCTCAAGACCGTGGTATCAGAAATAGGCGAACATTGATCGCCAAAGACACTGCCATTCATGACAGCGGCAAAACAAATCATCATAAACAATTCTGGGTTTGAAAGCCCCTGACTCTGGGCGATGGCCCAAGCCAAGGGCATGGCCAGAGGAAAGGCCACCGCATAGGTTCCCCAACTGGTGCCTGTCGAAAAAGCGATTACAATCGTCAAAATTTCGAGAATCACCGGCAAACTCCAGTAGGGCAGCGTGGTGCCCAGCAATTCCACAAGATAATTGCCACCGCCTGTGGCCTTGGAAATGCCCCCAATCGTAATCGCAAGCAATAAAATCACAGAGCCCAAAACAACGCCTTTCAGCCCCTCGCCAAAGCCCTCTACCAAATCTGAAAGCGACATGCCCCGCACAGTCGCAATGATCGCGGCGGCAACCAGTGCAGCCCCAAAGGCCCAGCGAATTTTGGGGGAGCCACTGCTGAGAAAGGTTCCAATCGCAATCCCAATCAAAATCACCAAGGGCAGAAAGAAATCAATCACATGGGGATGGTAATTCTGAGGCACCCGACTGGTATGCAGTTCAGGCGTACTTAGAGGACGGGAATCCGGCGCATCCAGCGCTCCACTGCTGCGTGCTCTTTGTATCGCGGCACGCAACTGGCGGTTCACGAAGGGAAGCTTGTCGATACTGAGTAAAAAAGTGCTTAAAACAGCCAGAATTGCATAAAAACTGAGTGGAATACTTTTAAAGAAAAAAGCGAGACGATCCGCTTCTGTCACCAAAAACGGCACCCCTGAAACAAATATAAAGGTTTGCACATAGCCAGGCCAGGCATTAAAGGGCAAAAGACAGGCAATCGGAGAGGCCGTCGAATCGACAATAAAAGAGAGCTCTTCATGGCTGATTTTTTCCTTGTCGGCCAAGGGTTTGATCGTGGTTCCTACCAAAACGGTGCTGACCGTTCCGCCCTGAAAAAAGATCACCCCCAGCAACCAGGCCACCAAACGTGCTGAGCGCGGCCCCCTCACCACATATTTACTCATCATCTCAGCAAAGGCCTGAGGTGCCCCCATGCGCGACCACAGGCCCATCAGCCCCCCCAAAAGCCAGAGGTAAAGAATCAGAATCTGTGCTGCTGAGTCTGTGGCCAAACTGGGCACGAAGACCTCTTCGGTTAAATCATATTGCCCCAGCAGAAAAGCCCCGGCAATAATCCCGCCGAGCAAAGCAGTCATGGGTTCACGGGTTAACCAGCAGAGCCCAATCGCAACCAGTGCTGGCAAAAGCGACCAAAAACCCCAATGTCGTTTGCCGCGCAGCCAGTAGTAATTCATTTTTTCTTTGCCCTCTAGGCGTACCCTTTCCGTGACAAAATCTTCAGAAATTTCTGGAGATTTATGTGCGGTTTTCAATTCATTCAGATTATCGGGATGCAAAGGCGAAGAAATATAGGGCGTTAAGACATCGGGCAGATATTTTTGTTTTCCCTGATAGGTATAGGCCAAACGGGGCCCTGCCGTATGAACATCCAGCAGAATTTTTTCGGCCGTCCAGACCGGTTGAATATACTGGCCCGCCCACCAGCCGAGTAAAAGCGTAAGAACAAAAAACCACAGTGCACGTGAACGCAGGAAATGGGGGCTAAACAATCGAACAGGGGCTTGATTCACTCGGCATTCTCCTTCAAAGGAACTCGATCTATCTTACCCAGTGCTGCCACAGATTGCAAAGATCCCGATCTGCAAGCGAGCGGAGATCGATTTGGGTCTCCTCAGATTTAGGTGTATGATCAGGGGGTAAACTTGATGGTTTCAGGTAAAGAAACGGGCATGTTGAAGTGGTTCTATCTGATTTTTCTGCTTCCTGGGTGGATGCTCTTTGCGTTTTTGCTCAATCAAGCCCAAACCAGCGCGAATTTAATTGGTCTGGCGCTGGCAGGAATCTATGCTTTGGGTGGCTATCGACTCTGGCTCCACCCGCTGCTGCTTGAAAAACGCTATCAACGCAGCTTACAGGAATCGCAAAAAATCCAAGCTGAACTTCAGGCTTTGGAACTTGAACGTGAAAACCAGTTTCTTCAAGCCTTGAAATCTGAAAGGCCTTCGCTTGATTCCCAGCTCCCCATGCAAAAATCTGAGGCCCCCCAAAAGAAGGAGAAAATGCCATGAGGCGTGTTTTGCTTTTTGCAAGTCTGCTTGTATTGAGTTCCTGTTATTCAGTACCTACCGGCTATGTCGGCGTCAAAGTCAATCTTTACGGAGATACCAAGGGCGGTATTGAAGTGATCAGCCCCGGACGTTATTTGCAAACCCCCAATGTCGATTACCATGTCTTTCCGACCTTTATTCAAAATGTGACCTGGACCAAAAATCCATCGGAAGGCTCTCCAAACGACGATTCAATTACCTTCCAAACCTCTGAAGGCCTGTCTGTAAATGCGGATATTGGTTTATCCTATTCGATCAATGAGCACAAGGTTTCAGATATATTCAGGCAACATCGCAAAGGCATCGAAGAAATCACAGCCACCTATCTGCGCAATATCGTTAGAGACTCCTTTAATATGGTGGCCTCCACCATGGATGTCGAGGCCATTTATGGCCCGCGCAAATCTGATTTTCTCAACAAAGTCAACAAACAGGTCAAGGACAAAGTCGGGCCAGAGGGTTTTGATCTCAAACAAATCAGCATCATTGGCACCATGCGCTTGCCCGACGCGGTTGTCAATGCACTCAATGCTAAAATTGCTGCCACCCAACGCGCCCAGCAACGTGAAAATGAATTGCGCGAAGCCGAAGCCCAGGCCAAACGGCGTTTGATTGAAGTCAAAGCCGAATCTGAGGCCAATCGTTTGAAAGCTGCCCAACTCAGCCCCGCCTTGTTGGATTATGAGCGTTTACAGGTGCAACGCACCGCCATCGAAAAATGGAATGGGCAATTGCCCGTCGTTCAGGGCCCCGGTTCGACTTCAGTGCTCGACCTGGGTGCCTTGATGAACAACCGCAAACAAAATTAAGCAAAAGAGGATTTCAGCTAATGGGTTTTGATTTTTCCTTCACAGATGAACAGCGCATGGTACAGGATGCGATTCTCAGCATGCTCAAACGCCATGAAAGTAAACATACGGCCTGGCGTCAGCAAATTTACAAACACCATCAATTTCCCGATGAACTCTGGCAAGCCTTTGCCGAGACCGGGATCATGGGAAGCTTTTTGCCTGAAGCCTATGGCGGTTCAGACATGGGGCTGATGCCCCTGGTGATTGGATTGGAAACCTTGAGTGCCCATGGATTTGCCTGTGTTCACGCCGTGGTCACAGCCATGGATGCACTTTGCATTTTGGCCCATGGTTCAGAAGCACTCAAAGCAGAAATTCTGCCACAAATCGCAACAGGTCAAATGCGCTTAAGCTATGCCCATACAGAACCTGATGCTGGCAGCAATGTTTTCAATACCGCTACCATGGCCGTGCGCGAGGGCGATTTTTACAAAGTGAAGGGGCAAAAAGTATTTATCAGTGGCGTCGACAGCACCCAGAAAATGCTCTTGGTCACCCGCACAGCGACCCTTGAAGAAGCCATGAAAAAGGGCAGCAAAACCTATGGGCTGAGCCTGATGCTGGTAGATACTGACAGCCCTGGGCTCGAAAAACAATTTCTTCCGCTTCAAGGCTTAGAGGGCATTAAACAATGGGCTCTGTTTCTGGAAGATGTCAAAGTACCCGTCTCAAATCTTGTCGGTGAAGAAAACCAGGGAGCCCGGATCATCTTCGATTCACTCAATTCTGAACGTATTCTGGCTGCAGCCATTGCCACTGGCATGGTCGATTTTCTTCTGGAGCGCTCAACCCGCTATGCCCGCGAACGCAAAGTTTTTGGGGGCAGGGCCATTGGCTCCTACCAATCGATCGCCCACCCCCTGGCTGAAACCAAAATCGAGCAGGAAGCAGCGCGTTTATTGACCTACCGGGCAGCTTGGGCCTTTGATCAGGGCCAAGCCCCTGCGGAGGTAGGCCATTATGCCAATCTCGCTAAATTCAAAGCTGCCGATGTGGGGGTCAAGGCAGCAGACCATGCCATCGAAACCCATGGCGGATACGGTTTTTCAGAGGAATATGAAGTCATTTATTACTGGAATGCCGCCAGGGTGCTGAAAACAGCTCCGATTACCCGCGAAATGATTCTCAATTTTGTGGCAGAACATTCCTTAAAACTGCCAAGATCCTATTAAAAAAACTGGAGCTCCTTCATCCAGAAGGGGCTGAAAACGAAATCTTTTGCGCAGCGCATAAAAGACGCTTCACAATTCAATTTCAGGCCGCTTTGAGGCGGCCATTTTTCATGCAAAGATTGACATATTGCAAATGAATCGCATATACTACCAAAGTCCTAAACGGATTCAAGATTAAATATGATTAAATATCTAATCTAGGTTTTTTGCTGAATTCAGCAAAAAATGTCTAAATATGCGATTATCAGAATCAACGCTGAAAAGAGGAAAAAAACGCATGTTCAAGCGTTTCCTGGCCACCAGCGCCATCTTGGCCGTTTGCTTAAGTCTTCCACACATGCCTGCACAGGCCACATCCAGTGTCTCTCAATTTGGACGTGAAGTGGTATTCAGTGCCCAACAACATATCGGCCTTCCCTATATTTGGGGAGGAGAAGATCCCAACCGTGGATTTGATTGTTCGGGGCTCGTCAAGTTTACCTTTGAAGAATTTAATATCACGCTGCCCCACCGGGCGGATCTTCAGTTCAATTATGGGGTCACAGTGAAGCGTGAAGAGCTTCAACCCGGAGACATCGTCTTCTTTTCCACTGGCGGTTATCCCATTGGCCATGTGGGCATTTACGCCGGCAATGACCAATTTATCCATGCCCCACGCCGTGGCAAGCCGATTCAAATCAACTCCCTGTCTGATGGCTGGTACAGCCAGCGTTATGTGGGAGCAAAACGCATGACTCCTGATTACTTTTAGCTCATTTCGGTTCATGGTATAGTGCCTGAGATTGTTTTTTAAGTATTGACGGAGATAGATGATTACATGAGTATTACCAGTAACGATTTACGCCCCGGCATTGCCATCGTTTTTGATAATGATCCCTGGCAGGTGGTTGAGTTTCAACACGTCAAGCCCGGCAAAGGGGCGGCATTTGTCCGCAGCAAGCTCAAAAATATGCGCACAGGAAACGTTCGCGAAAACACCTTCCGTGCCGGTGAAAAGCTTGAAAAAGCAGATATTGAAAAAAAAGCCATGCAGTATCTCTACCAAGATGGAGATCAGTACAATTTTATGGACAACGAAACCTTCGAACAGTTGCCCGTGCATAAGGATCTGATCAATGATCGGGTGCTCAAGTATATGAAAGAAAGCCTTGAGTACGATATGCTGTTTTTTAATGGCAGTTTGATTACGATTGATCCCCCGAATTTTATCGTGGCTGAAATTACCGAAACCGATCCAGGTTTAAAAGGCGATACTGCCACCGGCGGAACCAAACCCGCAACGATTGAAACGGGTGCCGTGATTCAAGTTCCCCTCTTTGTCAACCAAGGGGATAAAATTCGTGTTGATACCCGTACCGATTCTTATCTGGAGCGGGCCTGATTCTCTGAGTCAGATACAGATTTTTTCTGGCGACCGGGGCACGGGCAAAACCCGTGCTCTGGTTTCTGTTTTAAACCAAATTCTAACTTCAAAAGCCAATGCGGCTAAAATTCAGGTGATCGCAGGTCACCGCCATTTTCAACGCAGACAGTTTCTCGATCAAATGGTGACGCAAGGCATCGCTCCCTGGGGCGGTATGCACCTCAATACCTTGCCCCAATGGACACGCAGCCTCCTCTCCCTGCCTGGATTGCTTCCCAAAGGTTTTCAAGCCGTTTCTGCCAATGAAATTACTTTGCTGATGCAGATTTTTTGGGCACACAATCCTGACTTGCAATTTCACTTTCCCGGCAGCGAAACCCAAGCGTGGAATCTGCTTTTAACCCGCCACCAGGAAAAATGTCTGCAGGGCTATAGCTGGCAGGAGTTTCATGCCCGCTCTCAAGCCCTTGAAACAGATCCCCTCGCCCCGCAGATGAATGCCTTTCTTGAAGCTTTTCAAAACTGGCTGCTCGATTCTGCCCTGCTCGATTATCCCCTGCAATTGTCGCAACTGCTCAAGAACTGGCAAAGCCCCCTCTGCCAAAACGCGATCCAGCAGACCAAGTACTGGTTGATTGATGATTTTGAACAATGGAGTCCGCTTGAAAAAAAGCTGCTCATGCAACTGCTTTCCTTTCAGTCCCAGTTCACGCTTGCCTGGAACCCTTGGGATACCGCATCGGAATTGCCTGAAGTACTGATCAAGGCCGGTGCAGAAATACGTGAACTTGAGGATCCTCATCCTTTACAAGCTCTCGCAAAACGCTTGGATACGCTCTTTCAAGCCAAAACCTTAACCCCTGAAGTTGCCAATACAAAGGTTTTCATCTCGCGCTCTCAGAACACAGCCACGATGTTGTCTGAGATGGAAACGCAATTGCAAACCCTGATTTCAGAAGGCATTGAGCCCGGAGAGATCGTTTGGGTGACCTGGTCACTCAATGATAGCCTCTGTTTGGAAATTGAGACCCGGCTTTCGGCCTTGGGAATTTCGCTTGAAATCTATCGGGGTTCTCGTATGATTCAACGGGATCCCCTGGTCAATCTTTTGCTCTCACTGCTGCGCCTGGTGGCATGGCAAACCTTTGCCGATTCAGTTGCCGTACCCAAACTGAATGGCTTTGATATGTCCCAGATTTTTGCCTTCTGTCTGGGTTTAGATGGCTTTGAGCTGGCGCATTTGCGTGAGAAATTTGGCAACAGAGTCTCTGCCTGGGGGCAGTTTTTACAAACCCTCACGGGCGCCAAGGCTGAAAACCTGAAAGCCCAGGTCGCCGATTTACGCCGGGCCTATCAATCTGGGCAAAAAAACCTTTCAGAAATCGCCCAAGAACTTTGGCAAAGCCTGATCCTGCCGATCATAAAACCTGAGCTGTCTGTTGTTGCCCTGCGTGAAACCCTTCACCGTCTTGCGCAATGGCAAGCCATCCGGCCGGATCTTCCCGATTCAGAATTGTTGTTTTTTGAGGCCCTCTTTCGGGGTGAACTGCGCGAAACGGGCGATCCTGTTTTGGAGCCTCAGCCCCAGGCCCTCAAACTAATGACCCTGCACCGTCTTTGCGAGCTGAAAATCAGCAGCAGATATCAATTCTGGTTTGACCTGAGCGCTCCCGCCTGGATGGCACATGCCAGTCATCCCCTGAACAGCCGCCAGCTCTTTTCATCAGACCATGCTCCCAGTGTTGGCTGGAGCCTGGAACGAGAAGAGGCCCTGTCTGAACAGGCCATGGGCAGATTGCTGCGCAAAGGGCTGCGCTTTTGTCAGCACACCCCCTTTTTCTTTGCCTGTGATTATGATGCGCTGGCGCAAAAACAGAACCAGGAGACGCTTGTGCGTTTTCTCAGCCTGGATTACAGCCCTGTCGAAACGATTTAGCTCACTGCCACTTGAGCAAAGGCCTGAGAGAGAACCCAATCTGTCTGTGTTTCCTGCCCAGTGGCTTTTTCAAAGCCTGGCACCAGCATCGCGCGTTTCAATTCCTGTTCTGCTGAAGCTTTGTATTGGGTTTTGCCCTCATCTCGCTCAAAGCGATACCACAGCACAGACCAGGCGATTGTCTTGGCGATCTGAACAAACCAAAAACGCTCATTCAGGGTTTCACCCGTACAGAGCTGGTTGATCTCGCGAATGCCTTTCTGAGGCAGAGAACAGGTCCAGCAAGAACTGATCATATAAAAGGCCCGAATATGCAGAGCACGTTGCTCAGTTAAGCCCAAAACAAACAAATTGGGCAATTCAAGCACTTCCTGGTAGCTTTGGGCCGCTGTTTCCAAGATTTTCTGAACCTGATCAAGCTTAATTTCACGGGTCTCTATACGCCACAGCAAGAGGGCAGCAATATCATAACAGAGATTGGCAAGTTCCTTCTTATAGTAAAAACTTTCCTGCTCAGATTCGATTTTTTCCAAATAGCGCTTCAGTGTCGCTTGCGCTTTTTCAAAGCGATTCAAGGCAGAGCTCAATTTCGTCTGATCTTTTTGTTGCAGCCCCTGACGCGCCAAAATCCCCATAAAGACGGCCACTGCGCATTTCAATTCTGCTTCAGAGGCCGAGTTTTTCGAAGCCAGGGTCTTTTCGAGTAAAATTTCACTGCTTTGCTCGGTCTGGTTATGCAATAAAAACCGAATCCCCCCCGTAATCGACATCACGCGAATCAGTGCTTTTTTGAGCTGGGGAACCGTTTTGCAGAGCAAATTATTATTGAGCAGACGATCTGAAATCTCCCAGATATACGAGACCATTTCCTCCACCCGGCTCAATTGCAGCGTGAGATAGCCTTCATCGACCAGATTGCGCTCAATCATGGCATGCAGCACCCGGCTGCCTTCATTGAGCAGATTGATAATTTCAGCAAGGGCATGCAGAGACTGTACCCTGCTAAGGGGAATTTCGTAGCCTCCCGCACTTTCAAAGGATTTTTGGACTTGCTTGTCGTGTCCTGCCAGCTTACGCAAAAGACTGAGGTTGTCCTTCTCGACCCGAATCACGGGAAAACCTTTATCATACTCCAAAATAGCGGGTTCAATTTCTTCCCACAAGACTTCAAGTGCTTTCAAATGCACTTCAAGATCCACCTGATTTTCATGCAGAGTTTGTTTCAGGGTTTCATCCATCTGCTCAGAAAGCCGGTTGCGAATCTCTTCAGACGAAATCGCCTTTTCCTGAAAACCCAAGAGACCTGAAAGTTCAACCCACAATTCCTGCCGGTGGGGCTGAGATTTCTGGGGTAAAAAAATTTCAAGCAAGGGCATCACTGCTTCTTGCTTGGGGCGAATCGTATTCCCCTCTTTCAAGCTAAGCCAGGTGGAAAGCGTTGAGTTTTTCACCATCAAGCCCCGCTCTGCGAGTGCTTCGAGAATTTGAGCAGGCTTCAGCTTGCTTTGCTGCCAAAAATGACGCAACATTGCCTTGGCCTGGCGAATATCTCGCTGTTCCTGTTCACTGAATTCGGTTTTCATGGTTGTTTACCCACGCGGAGGAGGTGAATTTTGAGCTTGGGGACCTGGCGCATCCGCCGGTGGGGGAGGGCCCAAGGCTGGAATCAGATCGGCATTCTGTTCTTGAATTTTCAACGTACGCGCATAATGTTCCTGAGGGGGCAAACCCGCCAAAGCATCAATTTCTGCAGCAACAATTGGACGCTCAAGACGCAGACGCTCCATCACTTCTGGGGGAATCAAGGGAGGAGGCCCCCCTGGAGGCACAGCCCCCCCGACAGGAGGTTTCCCAGTTTGAGAAGGTGGGGGAGGAGGAAACTGCCCGCGAATCCCTGGAGGAGGAGGGGGGGGCGGGGCGGGCGCAAAATTGCGGATTCGTTTCCGGTAATCCTCTGCCTTTTGTCTTTGCAAATTCACAGCCTGACTGAAAATTTCAGGTGCTGGGGGAGGGGGGCTGGCTGCAGGGTTCGGGCTCGCTTCAGGGGATGGGCTGGCAAGCGGCAGGGGTTCCGGGCTGGGCAAAGCAGTGGGTTTGGCAGAAGCGAGGGGTTCTGCGCTTTCACTTTGACCTTCCATTTGCCCCGTCACGACCCGGGTCTGAAAATTATTGTCGAGGGTAATTAAATAGCTCGTATTCTCAGCGGGAAGGGTTTCTGCACCTGCAAAATAGAAGCGTTGGTTGGCAAATTGCCCCTTAAAAATATCATAGGATTGGTCTGGGTAAATCACCAAGGCCCGCGCAAACGAAGCTGAAGTATTGCTGAGTTCATTTAAATTATCCGGGCTGGTAAAATAACTGCCCTCACTGTGCGCCAAAAGTTTAACTGAAAATTCGGGCAAACGATAATAGTCATCAAGTTTCCCAGATTTCAAATCAGATTCAAAGCCCTTCACATTTTCTTGAAGAAGTTGTGTATGCTGATCATCGAGGGCCTGAACCTTGAAAACCGCTGATACTTTCATCAAATAGCCACTGATCGCACCTGATTTGGCGGCAACCGCAGTGCTTGAGGTTTGCGTGCTGGGATTCGTTATCTGAATCACCAAAGGTGTACATCCGCAAAGCAAACTGCCCGATACGATCAGGCTTAAAATTTTCTGTTTGGTCATAAACTGCTCCCCAGCTGAAATGCTATGGTTCTATTAGACCATAGACCTGCCTTGATAAAATCTTAAAAATTGAATGGGCAGAATATTTTTTTCTTAGCGCATTTGTGAGCGGATTCTTTACTTCTCACCCGAAAAATCGTTATCATGAAGGAAGTCAGTAAAATAGTTTGATTCTTTGACTGGGGTAAATACATGCAGCGAATCTTCCAGCCACAAAAATGGGCAAAAACGCTTCCGCTGGTCGCGTTTCTCAGTCTCTCTGTTTCTGCATGCAGCACTCCCCTTTCAACAGACCCCATCAATACACGCTTGAACCTGAGCGCCCTGCCTCCGATTGAAGGGCCTCAAAATGTACAGACCGCAGCAGCCCAGATTTTTAGTTTCAGAATAATCACTCCGGTTAAAAATGTAGATATTTTTTCAATCCTGCAAACGATTAAACCTGCTGGAATTACCTTGAGGCAGGCTGCTTTGCCCGTTTCTCAATTGAAAGAAGTTCAAGCCGCCAAGCAGATTATTGAAAATTCTGCATTTGTCGATCCTGGCACAGCCAATAGGCTGGCCTTTGATACTGCCCGGTTCTATAACTGGGATATTGAAGTGGCCCGTCAGGTCATGGTCGAAGTGGTCAAAATCTATACCACACACCGTGATCTCGAAGTGGCAAAATGGCGCAAAGCCACAGAAGCTTCAGCTCAAAAAGTAATCGCCCGCGCCAAAGCCAAACAGGATGAAATTACCAAACAGGATCAGGATTTGTACAAACGGATTTACAATCCCAAACCAGGCATTAACGATCGCAATACCGATAACCCAGGTGTTAAACGCTATATTATAGATTCTGCTGACCGGCTTGAAAAAAACCACCGGGCCCAAGCCGAATACCAGCGTCAGGCCAAGGCCGCCCAGGAAAAATACCTTGAAGAACTGAAAGTCAAATTGGCAGAGGATCGCAAAAAGGCAGAACTGGAAGCCAAATTACGCGATCAACGCGTGTCTGGTTTGATTAAAACCCAATCCATAGATTCTGAAGCCCCCTTTCATTTTTATACGCTTCACAACGGCGATTTTATGATTGAAACAGGTTCGGCCCAGGCCCTCCCGCCTGTAATCCAACTCAAGGTGGATGGTTTTGAGCTGCCGATCAGTATTCCCATATTGGCGCAAACCCACAATGGACGTTTGCTGGTTTCAATTGATGCCGATGCCCAGGGTCGCCCGGTGGTCAGAGGCGGAATGGATGATAGCAGTGGCGGCCGCTTTGATCTACAGGCCCCTGTTTTCACTTTAAAATATGGGGAGAATCTTCAGCAGGAGCTGAGTTTTCTCTATCCCGATGGCAAGGTCGAAACCTTGGATATTGGACAATTGTCTCAACTCAGCCGTTGGGATCAACAGCCTCAGCTCCTTCCTCCCCGTGTCACCCAATTGGATCCTGAAAATCTGCGCACCAAGTTGGATGCCTTTGCTCAAATCAGCTACCAATTTATTCCTGTGATCAGTGATTTGCCTCCTGATCAGGCCCTGGATTTACTGCAAACGGTTCAAAGCCAATTTTAAAAGCTTTGCGAGATCTTCTCCCCTTCTAACCCATCCCTCTGATATGGTAGAACTGTGATCGACAGTGAACAGAAGGTGACCGCATGTTTTTTATTCGCATTTCGCTAAGCCTCGTTATTATTTTATTTCTCGCCGCTTGCCCTTCGGAGCAAACCCAAAAGTCTGAGCCCACCTCATTGCAGACCGCTTCTCAAGCACCTCTGCCCACTCCCCCTGATCTCACGACAGGGAGTAAAGTCTTTATTTCCAAAGGTTGTATTGCCTGCCATGCCATTTCAAGCATTTCTGAAGCCAAAGGTGTCTTGGGCCCCAAATTAGATGGAATTGCTGTACAAGCGGGCCAACGGGTCAAAGGCCTGAATGCCGAAGCCTATTTGCGGCAAGCGATTGAAAAGCCCGATGCCTATCTGGTCGCAGGTTATCAAAATCTGATGACCCCCAATCTGCGCGCCACCATGACCGATTCTGAATATGAAGATTTAATTGCCTTCCTGCTCTCGCTCAAACCCTAAAGTGCTCTGTTTTTCCGCCTAAGCGGCTATAATGAAGCACAGATCAAATTTGAGGGTTTCAAGATGGGTATTTTAGGGCCTCTTTCTCAGTTTTTACGCAGAAAGCATGTCAAACGCTTTGAAGCGGCTTGCAGAGAGCCCGAACCCGCACAGTGGCAAAAACTCGCTCAAATTTTAAAAGCCAACGCAGCCACAGCCTACGGCAAAGCTCATGGTTTTGATTCAATTCAATCGGTTCAGGAATACCAGGCAAAAGTTCCGATTGTTACCCATGCAGACCTCAAACCCTGGCTGGATCGCATGATTCAAGGTGAAAAACAAGTACTCACCCACCAGGATCCTCTGTTTTATGGCATGACCACAGGTTCAACCGGCCCCCCCAAACTCACACCCATTACCCCCGATTATCGCGATGAGTATCAATCCGTAGTTCAGGTTTTTCTGGCTGGAATTTATACAGATCACCCCCGAGCCTTTGATGGCAAGGTTTTATATTTCAATGGCAGTGCCGATAAAATGCGCACCCCCACAGGTATTCCCTGTGGCACCATGAGTGGATTTAACTTTGTCAATTTGCCCCCGCTTTTAAAAAAGTTTTACGCTGTGCCCTATGAAATCATGGTGATGGAAGACAATTGGAGCCGCCTCTATCTGACCGCTCTTCTGAGTCTGCCCCAGCGGGTTTCGATGTTGCTGGGCATTACCGCAGCCCCCATGATTGCCCTTTTGCAATTTATGCAGGAGCACTTGCCCCTTCTATTGAATGACCTGGAATTGGGAACACTTCACCCCGATTTAATCATGACACCCGCTGAGCGAAGTCTGGTGGAGTCCCTACACAAGGCCCATCCCAAACGGGCCCAAGCCTTAAGAGCCACCCTAAAGGCTGCTCAAACCGATCCCAAATCACTCTGGCCAGGCCTTGAACTGATGGTCTGCTGGAAAAGCAGCCATGCGGGCAGCTTGATTCCAGCCTTGGAGAAACTGACCCTGAAAAAAATTCCGATTCGCGATGCGATCTATTCGGCCACAGAAGGCTGGTGCAATGTGCCCCTCAGTGATCAGATTTTGGGCGGCCCCTTGGCGCTTCAGGCTCATTTTTATGAATTTGTGCCCGAAAACAGTGAAAATCACAGCCCCATACTCCTGGCCCATCAACTTCAGATTGGTCAGCGCTACCGCATTCTCTATACGACCTCTTCAGGCATTTACCGCTACGATATTGGCGATATTCTTGAAGTCAGTGGTTTTTATCAGCAGAATCCGATCGTTCACTTTATTCGCAAAGCCGGACAAACCTGCAACCTGGTGGGTGAGTTGATGACCGATTACCATATCACCCAGGCCATTCAGGCTGCAAGCCAGAATTTAGAAATTGAACTTCCCTTTTATATCGCAAGTCCTGATACAGAAAGTTTTCCCCCCCGTTACCAAATTTGGGCAGAACCCTCAGCAGATCTTCAACCCGAACAGGTTTCCCGACTGGCTGAAAGTCTGGATCAGGAGCTGAAAAACTTAAACTGTGATTATAAATCCTCACGTGGAGACGAGCAATTGGCCCCGCTTGAACTTAAAATTCTGCCGCCAGGCGCCCAAGAAGAATTTCGTCAACGCCGCATCGCCGCTGGGGCTGATGAAGCGCAATTAAAACCCATGGTACTGATCGCCGAGCCCGAACGCTTGAAAAGCATGCTGAAACTCGCATGAGCCCGCCAGAAATCTCAAGTGAAAGTATCCATGCCTGGCGATTTCAAGCATCGGGGCTCGTTCAGCCTTTTCAGAATCTTCAAAGCTGTGCCCGTCAACTCTGTGGCTTGCAGGCTCAGATTCATGTGGCGGCAGGCCTTGCCGCTTCTGCCCGTGTCAAAGACCTGACGCTTTCCGGGTTTGATGCAAGCTTGTGGCAAGCTCGTTCTCTTGTCAAAATCTGGGGACAAAGAGGCACCTTACACGTTTATCAGCAAGCAGATTGGCCTCTGATTCAGCGTGTTTGGAACGGGAGCTCGTGGTGGAAACGCCGTTACCTTGAAGCTGGATTGGGCAAGGCTCAAGACTATGAGGCCTTGATTCAACAGGTTGAAAAGCTGGCCCTGAGCAGCGAAGTTGTGGGGCGTTCAGACTTGCGCAACGCAGGTTTCCCCGACAGTCTGCTGTCTTCTTGGGGGGGGATTTTTTCAGATCTGGTCTATCGCGGCTTGCTCTGTCATGCCCCTCGGGCGGGCAGTGAAGGTAAATTTGCGCACCGTGCCAATTGGTTACCCAGCTTGCCCTGGGTCTCGCCCGCTGATGCACACGCCCGCAAGGAAGTCATTCGTCGCTATCTCGCCGCCTATGGGCCCGCAACAGCACAGGATTTGGCGCATTGGGCAGGTTGGCCTGTGGCCCAGGCGCGCACGCTTTTATCGGCAAAATCTGCAGACTGGGAAGCCGTTCAAGTGGCTGGGCAAGTGCAGTGGCTTTTGCGCCAAGATCTTGATAGCTTGCGTCAAGCCGAACAGGCTGACCTGCCCTTGATGCTGCTCTCCCGTTTTGACCCCCTGATTCTGGCGCATAAGGACAAATCCTGGTTGATTGAACCTGCGGATTATAAAAAGGTCTGGCAAAAAGCAGGGCATGTCGAGGCTTGTTTTTTGGAGCAGGGAAAAATCTTGGGAACCTGGCGCTACCAACGCAAGAGCACGCGGCTTCAACTCAATTTTTATCCCTTTGCCCCGCTCAAAACCAACATGAAAAAAAAGCTTGAAAACAGAGCCCAGGAAATTGCCAAGTTTTTTGAGCTTCAGCAGCTGGAATGCCAGTTTCAGGACGGTGTATAGTCTAAGTTTCGGCCCTCTCCGAAGCGAAAGCTTCGCGAGCAATAAAATCGAAAAGGGTATTCAGACAGGGGGAAGACACCTGTCTCAGAGAAACCAGTGCCAAACGGCTTTGAAGATTAAAAGCTGGCCTTGAATTCTACGCCCACTCTACCGCCATCTTTGACAGAACCCTTCAATTTTAGCGAGGAATCAGAAAAGCCCCCCAAATGAAGGTTTTTCTTGTAGGTGATATTGCCACCTGAGGCAATATGCGCAACCCCCCCCACCGCCTCAAGGGTTTTTACCCCCCCCGAACCGATCCATTCTTCTGCCGCATCACGGGTATTGCGAATAAACTCGCCTTTGCTCATGGGCTGGGGGTCTTTCACAGGCAAAGGAGGGACATCAACAAAATCAAAATGGGTCATGGCCTCTGTTGCACGGTGAGGCCCCATTTTCACTTGATCATGGGGCAGTGAAACATATTCATTTCGCGCTTCTGTGGGCCCCATGTCTTTCGGAAGGCTCAAATCCAAACGAGGACTGAGCGCCTGTAAACCTGTTGGAATTTGGGAAGATCCTTGAATTGAAGGCATAGCTTATTTCCTGATGTACTCGCCTTCAAAGATAACAAAAATGAGTGCACAAAATCAAGGGGGAGAGATCCCCCACACAGTATAATGCCCTATTTCCCTGGCAAAACGCTTGTATCAAAACACTCAGGAGATGCATTCAGCATAGCAGACAGTCAGCACCGCTTCATTGACCTGAAATCGAATATGGGTGCTGCCATACTCAAAGGCATAAACCCGTTCAGGATCCTTTTGATAGCGTGGACGGGGATCCTGGGCCAAGATCGCTCTGAGGGCTGCACGGTCTTTTTCGGCAATACACACCAGCCAAATATCAGGAATCACCACCTCCAAGCTTGGACAGGGTTGCACAGCGGCATAGCTGCTCACAGCATCCGGATGTGCATCGGTATAGGCAAGGTAGGGCTTGATATCAAAGATGGGGGTCTGGTCTAAGAGATCAGCTCCTGAAACATAGAGCACAGGGCCAAACTTTGAATCCAGCTCAATCCGTTTGAGTTTGACCGATGAAAGCCCGATCGCATTGGGGCGAAAGGGAGAACGCGTTGCAAAAACTCCCATTCTCTTTTCGCCTCCCAAACGGGGAGGACGTACCGTTGGTGACCAGTCTTTTCTTTCTGTTTCTGAAAATTTCCAAATCAACCAAAGGTGTGAAAATCCTTCTAAACCGCGCAGCGCATCGGGGTTGCGAAAAGCGGGTTCAAAAATAATCTGTCCCTCGGTTTCTTCTACAATTCCACTTTGGCGGGGAATTCCAAATTTAGAATGAAAATCAGTACGAATATGGGCAATAATTTTCATTTGATGCTGGTAGAGCTGAGGTTCCAGCATTGTAGTTGAATCTTCAGCTGAATCGCCCTGCTTTTGTTGGGTGTCCATTTTTTGGACCTCTTTGCGTAGTGTTTTCATTGTACCGATTCACTTCAAAACTTGGGGCAAAGAATCAAGATCCAGATTTCTCCCAATACTTGTAAAATAGTAGGCGTATAAACAGGCTAAAAACAGAATATTTATAGGATAGCGAAAATGCCAAGCTCAAACAAAGTCAAAATCGAAGATATCACGATAGGAGAAGGCCCTGGGGCAGAGGCAGGAGATTTCATCCGGGTACACTATATTGGCAAACTTGAAAATGGGAAGGTATTCGATAACTCCTACGAACGAAGCCACCCACTTGAATTTCAGCTGGGGTCTGGTGAAGTCATTCAAGGCTGGGATCTGGGCATGGAAGGTCTTCAAGCCAAGGGTAAGCGCAAATTGACCATTCCCCCGGCTCTGGGGTATGGAAAACGGGATATGGGAGAAATACCCCCCCATTCAACCTTGATCTTTGAGGTCGAACTGGTCGAAATTCTGAGTTTTTAAGCATCAAGTTGAACAATAGCTTTTTCAAAGCTGACACAATGAGCAGGAAAATGCTCAGAGCCGTTATTCGACTCCCATGGGTCTTTCCTGCTTTTTATTCAACTTAGATTCTAACCAGAGGATTAAAACGGCACCTAAAGTATAGCTCAGAATATCCAGCCAATCGAAGGTTGTGCCAATCAGAACTCGCACCCAAAAAAATTTCTCAAGGCGCAAAAGCCCAACCAAATTCAGGGCCTGTAAAAACTCTACCCCACAGGCAAACCCCCACACGCCCCAGAGAATGTTTTGGTATTTCACGCTTAGAAAACTTTGAAAAAAGCAATACATCAGAAAAACAACCAACATATCTCCTAAAAAGGGACGCACAAAATCATCGTGAACAAAAACAGCGATCAAGAATTCGATCCATAAGATTGCCCCAAAACTCAAAAAGTAAAAGGACTTAAATTTGAATTTCATGCTGTAAATCTTTATTCCTTCTTTCAACTATACGCTCAGAACACAATCCCGGCGACACGCATAGAGTTTAAGCAAAGTGCGCCAAAAGTTCTCGATTTGTGGGAAAGCGATCGATTAATTTTTGCAGGTTTTTCATCGCGGCGACGGGCTCTGAACGGTTTCCGCTTAAATAAGCGCGCAAAGCCTGACGGGAGACATTTTCACTGTCTGAAAAAAAGAGTTCCTCCCGCCGTGTACTGCTCTTAAACAGATCAAGCGCAGGATAAATTCTCTGCTGGGCCAATTCTTTGGATAGCACCAGTTCCATATTGCCAGTCCCCTTAAATTCCTCAAAAATAATGGAGTCCATTAAACTGCCTGTATCCACAAGAATCGTGGCAAGGATCGTAATCGATCCCTGCCCCTCCACATTCCGGGCTGCCCCAAAGATTTTACGTGGTAGCGTCAGGGCCGAAGCACTTAGGCCCCCCGACAGGGTTCGGCCTTTGTCTAGATTCTGTGTTTGAAAAGCACGGGTTAAGCGGGTCAAGGAATCTAATAGGATCAAGACATGCTGCCCTGCTGCCGCAGCAGCGAAAGCTCTGGGCATCATTTCTGCAACCACGGCCTGGTGCTGCTCAGCTGGCTGATCCAAAGAAGAAGCATAAACGGCACCACTGGCGTTGCGGCGAAAATCCGTGACTTCTTCGGGGCGCTCATCTATCAAAAGACAATATATCTGCATCTCAGGATATCCTTTGGCAACCGCACGGCAAACTTCCTGTAAAAGGGTAGTCTTTCCCAAACCTGGAGAGGCCACCAGCAACCCTCTTTGCCCACGTCCGATCGGGCAGATCAAATCCAGAGCCCGCGCGGCAAAAGAAGAACTCCCACGTTCCAAACAAATCTGAGGGGCAGGATATAGCGCAGATCCAGCCAGGAAAGACGCTTCAGCTCCCCCACCGGGAGGATTGTTAAAAGGCTGATTCATTGCGATTTTTTCCATTCTGCACTTAACTTAAGATGCAGCATTATAACTCCTCCCCAGAATACAATCGGGCTCTCCCCTGACTTTCTGAGCGGATCAAACTCACTTCACACGCTATTTTCTTTGGTTCAAAAGAGAGTTAAACTGTTTTACAAACATATAAGAAGATGGGTACCTGCTATGAAAAAGATCGTCATCGGCGTCTATGCTTTATGCAGTCTGGGAATGGGTTTGAATCTCAGCTTGTCAACCACGGCTGCCTGGGCCCAGGAAACCCCTCAAACCTCTCTTGATTGGATTGAAAAGGGCATCATCCTCTATGACCATCAAGATTACAAAGGGGCCTTGGAAGCACACAACCAAGCCATACTGCTCAATCCAAATCTGGCGCGGGCCTTTATTGAAAGAGGATTGACCTACCATGCCTTGGGCCAATACAAAGAAGCCCTTGCCGATTATGATCAGAGCCTGAAATTAGATCCTCAAAATGCCATGGCTTATAATAACCGGGGCTATACCTATCAGGTTCTCAAGCAATATCAAAAATCAATTGAAGATTTAAACCACGCTATTCAGTTTGATCCCAAACTTACGATTGCCTATATTAACCGTGGATTGACTTATTATTATTTAAAAGATTTAACGAAATCCTCCGCAGACTATTCAAAGGCCATTCAAATCAGTCCTCAAAATGCCAAAGCCTATAACAACCGGGGCTGGAATTTTTATCAACTCAAACAATACAAACAAGCTCTCGCGGATTTTGATCAAGCGATTCAAATCAACCCCAATTATAAAATTGCCCTTTATAACCGAGGAGATTGCTTCAAGGCCATGGGAAAACTCACCCAAGCCGAAGCAGATTATACGCGGGCCGAAAAGCTGAAATAAGCGAGAAGAAAATCTCTCCCAGTTCTGGTTTCAGGAGCAAATACCATAGATACTCAGCATGATCTCCCCAAGCCACGCTTGAAATCTTTCTATTCGCTGCAAAAAAAATTAGAGAACTTCTCTGATCAAGAAATGATTGCGCTGATAGATTTCTCTAATCTTCAAGCAGGATGGGGCTGGAACCAAACCCTGGAAATAGAGGGCCAGAAAGTCTTTGTCAAAGGCATTCCCCTGACAGCACGTGAAATGGAGAATCCCACTTCAACAGCCAACTTGTTTCAGTTGCCAGAATATTATCACTATGGGGTGGGTTCTGCCGGGTTTGGGGCGAGGCGGGAACTCTTGGCCCATCTGAAAACCTCAACAATGGCTGAAACAGGGGTCTGCGAAAATTTCCCCCTGCTTTACCATTACCGGCAGGTGCCCCGGCATCCAGAAGCAGGGAAGCAAACACAAAGCAAACCTGATGCCTATTTCAGCTACTGGGCTCAGAATCAAGCCATTCAAGAATATGTAAAGGCGCGAGAGCAGGCCCCTGCTGAATTGCTCTTGTTTATTGAATATTTTCCCCATTGTCTGCATCAATGGTTATCTGCGCATCAAGAAAAAACTCCAATGTTTTTGACCCAGATGGAAACCGCCTGTCACCACCTCAAAACCCAGGGCCTCTTGCATATGGATGCGCATTTTAAAAACATCATGACCGATGGAGAGCGCTTTGTGCTCACGGATTTTGGCATGCTTCTGGATCAAGCATATGAACTTGATTCCGTAGAACAGCAATTTATGCAGCGACACCGCGACTATGATTCCCATCAAATTCTGCTGAGTTTGGGCCTTGAAGCCTACCAAACCTTTCTCAGACTGGAGCAAAACCAGAAAATTCGGCTTCAACAAAAATTGAACCCTTTTTCCGAAACAGAGAAGACTGAAGCCGCCTGGTTTCTAGAAAATATTTCAGATCCTGAACTTCAGGCTATCTGTGGCATTGTGCCATTTTTAGCAGAGGTGCTTGGCACCCATCAAGCAAAGCTCCTGGCTTTTTTAAGTTTTTTTTCAGATCTGAGGGCAGACCCAAACAAGCAGGCACGGTATGATAACTACTTAAAAGCAGCCCCAGGCAGTCCATTGACCAAGAGCATTTCAGGGAGAAAAATCGATGTCGGAACTCAAAAACACTTATTTAGAACTGATTCATAAACTTTTTAAAACTTTTAAAACGCAAAACTACCATGAAGCAGCTTCCCTCCTGTCTCCTGAGTTTAAATTTACAAGCCCCTACAATGATGCCATCGACAAAACCAGTTATTTTGAGAGCTGTTGGCCGAATGCGCATTTATTGCAAGATCTCACCTTGGAACGGATCATGATCGACGGCCCCGCAGCCTTTGTCAGCTATGAAGCCAGCACCTCTGAGGGTATCAAATTTCGCAATACCGAATTTTTCAGCTTTGAAGGTGATCAAATCAGCAGCATTGAAGTGTATTTTGGAGCTGCTTACCAGAATGGAATTTTCAGCCGCATGCGCTGAACGCCGATTATCTGGCTAAAATATTTTGCCATAAACGCTTCGCGTTTCAGTTATAGGAACTCTTTTCTGATGGCGGGGTTCAGCAAAGTATTGCCTGAACAATCTAAACCCGGCATGTTCGGTAAATCACAGGTTAATTTTCGATTCTCGGTGAAAGGTTTCTGTTTCAGTTCAGAATTTTGAGACGTTCTGTGAATAAAAGAGTGGAGATCAGAAATTTTGCCCCCTGATTGGATTCAAACCCACGTGCTGGAATGGTATCGTGAATAAATGAGCGACGCAGATATTCACCCTTCACTTGAAGCAAATCAGCACAACGCAACAGAAGAGGCTGAACTGCTTGAGTTTCTGCTACGCGAACTCAATATTGATCAGGCAATTGTCGATCTCTTGCTTCAGGATCAACGCACACGCTTCGACAAAGCCCTCGAAAAGCTTCAGGGAATCGCCTATCTCTTCGAAGTGGAAAGCCGAACACTTTGTATACAGGACTATCTCAGCGGTGAAATTATCAACCAGATTCCTCTGATCGCTGAAAACAGCAGTGTTTTTTCGATGAGTGGCCCCCCCAGCTTAGACACAGAACACTGGGAAGCCTGGGCTTCTGCCTATTGTTATCTTGATCGCAGGAATGGAGATATTGAACATATCCACAAAGTCTCTCCCCATGCGCAATCACATCGTTATGGCCTGGTAAAAACAGAAAGCGCTTGTTTTCAATACACTTCACATCCCTATCAAACAGAAAGGCTGGCCCAAACCCGGCAGAGCCTTTTCCATCAAGTACATAAATCAGGCCCTTCTCAGACTGCCTACGATCTTTATTTATCAGAAGACGGTTTGTTCTTATGCCTCAGTGATCGCGAAGCCGGAATTTTGCATATTATTTCAACCGAGAGTAATCAATGGCTGGGTCAGGTCGCGATTCGCAATCCAGGCAGTACCAAGGCGCTTAATCTGGCCTTTGATTATTACGAACCCAAGGTCTATATTACGGATAACCAGTCGCCTGTTCTGTATTGCCTCAATCTTCAAAGCCTGGAAATCGAAGAAGTGATGCGCGGTTTTACCGGGCAAATATTTGGCAATATCGTGCGCTCACCCGATATTCGTTTTTTGTTTATGCTTCAGTATCATCCCGGTGTCACGCTCCAATATGTCAATATTGAAACAGGAGAATATGAAGAGGAGATTGCTTTAAAGGGCAACTTATTCAGTACCCAGCAAATCGATCCCTGTGATTTAATCACCCTGAGCCCGGATCTCAATTTGCTCTTTGTCGTCACCAGTCACAATGATCCCACCCCCTTTACGCCCCTGATCACCGTGATTGACCCCCACCAGTTCCAAGTCATGCACGCCCAAAGCATTCCCAATGCGCTCAAAGAACAGACCAAACCTTTGGGCTTGGTTTTTTCAATCCACAACCAGATCGTTCAAGAGCAAAAATCCGCACTCGAACTGCTGCAGAGAAGTGGCTGGATTCCCGCTGAGACCCTGCCAGAATTAAAAGACAAACACCAACTGCAGTCAGCACAAGATTTGGCAGAGACAGAACGTATTGCCTCTGAAAAAGGAGATTTGGGACAAGGCAATGTTCCTGCTCTGGCACCCGTTGAGGCCGAGTATATGGCGCTCAACGCCAAATTGGCAATTCCTGCGATTCTTTACGCTTTGAGTCAAAAGCTCTATCAACAGACAGAAATCGAACTCTCGTTTCACGATGAAGAAAATACCCGCTTTAAACAACTCAGTGAAGCATACCGTCAGACTTTAGAAACCCATGATCTGGTCGAAGTCCTGATTCCCGATATCCTCGGCGAACACTGTTTAGAGACGGTCTTGACCCGCCAGGACATTCTCAGCTTGATGGCCAATGTTTCGGCTGATACGCAACGTATCGCGCGTCCGCCCCATGCCTGTCCTGCCTGTAATACAGCCTTAAAAGGCAATTGGGACTGTCCGCAATGTTTTTTAGAATTGGAAAGCCCCCATCGCGCTGAGCGGAAAAAACGCTCCTCGCTCAATAGTTTGGGAGCCTTGCCCCGCTTTCACCTTTTGCTGGCCGATCCCAAACGCCGCCGCCTGCTGATCCTGGATGATCACAAAACCATTGATTGGGAACTCAGAGCCCAAGAAATGGAACAGGAGGGAGATGAGCGTAAAATCAATTTTTGGAATGCCCTGTGGCTGAATAAACAGAATATTCTCGTAGTTGATAAACTTGCCAACCAGGTGTTTGAATGCAGCCCCATGGGCACCATCAGTTGGTCAGTGCATCAGGAACTTTCTGAAGATCATGTGCTCAACCAGCCCGTTAAGGCCAGTTTTTACAGCGAAGAATACCAAGAAAGCAAAGGGCTGATCGAAGAGTTCCTGATCGTCGACCAGGGAAATCACCGCGTGCTGATCATCAACCGCAAACAAGAAATTCTCTGGCAATACGGCGTAAGAGGCGAAGCAGGGGCTGAAGCAGGTTATTTAAATACACCCTCCGATCTGCAAAAAACCTATGATGGAACCTATTTAATCGCAGATACAGGCAATCACCGGGTGATTGAGGTCAGAGATCAGGAGATTATCCGCAGTTATGGTTTTAAACAGGGTTTGAATTCTCCCATTTACGCGCAGCGCCTCTTGGATCAAGACACCTTGATTGTCGATGCAGGGCATTTTCGCTTGCTGGAAGTTGAGCTGGATGGCGAAATTGTGCGTGAAACCTATTACTATACCCACGAAATGCCCGCTGAAATGCGCATGGAAACGCCCAGCCGGGTCTACCGCAGAGAAAAACAGAGCATTGTTTTGATGGACGAAGACAAAGTAATTGAAATTCAGCCCCATCAACAGAAATTGATCTGGTCTTCTTTGCTGAAACACCTTTCTCGCCGGATCGAAATCAAACGCGATGCTTTCGATAAACGGGATTCGTATATTCAATCCTTTGATCATTACCGCCTGCCCACGCTTGAAGAACTATTTGAAAGGCTGCGAGAGACCAATCGGCTGCAAGACTCAAGCGGGATCGCAGAAAAAATCATGGAGCGCTTTCAAACCCTGCTCGAAATTCACCGCGAAAATGATCAACAACGTGAACGCAAAACCCAGGTTAAACATATCAATGACGAACCCCTCCAGGATGTCTCCATTTACGTCATCGATCGGGTCAACCACCAAATTATCCGAATCGACCACGCAGGACAGGATCATTGGCATTTTGGAACCGATCCAGCCCATCGCCTACAACGGCCAGGGCATATCTATGAAACCCCCAAGAGCTTGCTGATAGCGGATACTCTGCACAATCTGGTTTTAGAAGTTGCACTTGAGGGGCAGGAAGTGCTACAAATTTTCGGTGAAGAGGGAGAACTTTTAAGACCCCGAAGTGCCTTTCGTACCCTGATGGGCACCACGCTGGTGGCCGATCAGGGCAACCGTCGCCTGGTTGAATTCAATGCCAAGGGCGAAATCATCTGGGAATATAAAAAGCACAGGGAAATTGCCTCGCCTTACTATGCTGAAGCCCTTGGCCAAGGCACGATTTTATTTGTAGATCAGGGGCTGCATATGGTCAAGGAAATTACCCGTGAAGGGGAATTGATTTGGTCCTATGGCCAACCCAGCCGGATTGGCACCGAAGAAAATCAACTCACCAGCCCAGAATTTGCAACCCGCCTGCATTCAGGCGCGATTCTGATTGCCGATACGGGCAATAACCGCATCATCGAAGTTTCGCCCAAACGCAAATTGCTCTGGGAGTTTTCAGGGAATAAAAAACACCAGATCCAAAGGCCGATAGCCTGCCAACGCATGAACAATGGCAATACCCTGATTGTGTATAATTCTTCGCGCAATATGCTAGAGGTCAACCAGCTCGGAGAATCCTGCTGGTTTTTTGAATTGGGCCTTGAACCCATGATCCGTCTGGTATAGAGTTCAAAGCTTCTCGAATTCCCCCCCCTTTCACTGAAGGTCGATCTTCTGCTTGAATAAAAGAATCGACCCATGACCAGCAAGCAAGCCTGAATCAGATTGGAAAAACAATGAGCCCTGAAGAAATTCAAACCCTCTCAGTGGATGAAGCCAAGCCCCTCTTTGAAGATAATTTGGCGATTTTTATTGACGTAAGAGATCCACATAGTTTTAGGGCTGGGCATATTCCCGGCGCAAAACATGTCAACGACCACAATCTTGACGCATTCTTAGAAAATGCCGACAAATCAAAAGCCTATATTGTTTACTGTTACCACGGCTATTCCAGCCAGGGGGGAACCGCTTATTTTCTTGAAAACGGCTTTCAAGATGTGAAAAGCCTGGACGGCGGTTTTAGCGCCTGGCAACAAAAATTTCCGATGCTTACGCAGGCAAAAATTGAATCAGCAGACTCTCAGTGAGCGCACAGCTTTATGTCAAATACCGCACAATTAGAAGAGAAGTTGAAAATCTGTTTCACTCAAGGCCAGTGGGCCGAGGCTGAATCGCTGTGTTTGAAGTTGATCAGCCTGAATCCAGGGAGATCAGACTTTACGCTCAAGCTTGTTAAAATTCGCGCCAAACAGGAACGTTTTGAAGAATCTCTACAAACCCTTGAACCCCTGTTCAACGTGGAACCGAAAGCGGATCTCTATGCCCTAAAAGGACAGATTTTGGCCTTGATGGGGCGGAATGACGAAGCACTTAAAGCCTTAGAAACAGCACTGTCTCAAGGCTCCCATAACGCTGAGGTGCATTATCTCTATGGTCTTTTAACACTTGATCTGGGCAAACTCAACTTGGCCTGGCCACACTTGATTCAGGCCTGGAAATTACAGCCTGAAAACGCCTATTTTGGTTCAGTCGCCTTGTTTCACAGCCTTGCCTATCCAAAGATTGATGATACACAACGTGCTGAACTCTATAAAAATTGGGCAAATCAATATTTAAATCCCCTCACTCCTGCACAAAGCCACTTTAAAAACGCTCCCGATCCCAAACGCAGACTTCGGATCGGCTTCGTATCAGGAGATTTTTGCTCTCATGCGGTCAATACCCTGCTTCTGCCACTGTTTGAAAAACTCGACCGAGACCCTTTTGAAATTTTTGCCTATGCACAAATTTTTAGAAAACGAGATGAAAAAACCGCGCTCTTTCAAAAGCTGTCTGATCACTGGCTTGAAATCCAGAATTTAAGCTCTGATCAGGTCTTTCAAATCATCCAGTCCGATCAAATTGATATTCTGATCGATTGTTCAGGACACACAGAAGGTGAACGACTGGAGGTTTTTGCAAAAAAGCCTGCGCCTGTACAAATCACTGGATTTGGTTTTGTATTTACAACAGGTTTAAAGGCGATTGATTATCTCTTCTCAGATCCCATTGCGATTCCTCCTGAGCGAGAATCCTTGTTTGCTGAACGCATCCTGCCTTTGCCGAGTCAATTGCTTTGGTATCCCAGTTCAAGCCCTATCCAGCAACTTGAACTCACTCCTCTCCCCTGCGAAAGCAATGGCTTTATCACCTTTGGTTCAGGCAACCGACTTTTCAAATTAAATGAAACCGTGATCAAGCTCTGGTCTAAACTGCTCAAGAAGATCCCTCAATCGCGTTTGGTGCTTAAATCGAAAGAATTCGATCAAGCGTGGATTCGCCAGGTCTTTCAAGAAAACTTTGCCAGCCAGGGCATCTCACCCGATCGCCTGAGATTCTATGGAAAAACCGCTTTGACAGAGCACCTCAAGTTTTACAACGAAATCGATATCGCCTTGGATCCTTTTCCTTATAATGGCGGAATTACAAGCTGTGAGGCCCTGTATATGGGAGTTCCCGTGATCGTGCTGAATGATGGAGCACTGCGTACTGGCCCTTCGCTTCTCACGCTGACAGGCATACCTGAACTATTGGCCAAAAGCCCAGAAGATTATCTGAAGATCGCCACTGAACTGGCAAACAACCGCGATCTTCTGCGCGGTTATCGTCAAAATCTACGCACCCAATTGCTCAATTCACCTGTGGCAGACACCCAAGGCTTCGTCAGCCACGTGTCTTCAGCCTTACGTACTGCTTGGCAAACATGGTGTCATGAACAAAGAAGTTAAAATCAAGAAGTGCTGACGATTCATGCCTCTGCTTGGAGAGAAGCTGTATCCGCAGTTCTTTGGCCTAACATCAGCCCCGCATAAACCGCAAACGAAATGCCAAAGCTGATAAACCAGGCGTAATTGTACATCTGAATCCAGATCGGGGCGACCTGAAGCGTACCAATCGTGCCTAAAAAGCCAGGGATACAGGGCAGGATTCCCAAAACCAGAGCAATCACGGCCTTGGGATTAAAACCTCCGCCATACCAATAGGGGCCATTTTTGCGATAGAGCCCCGGCAAGTCCAGTTCAGTTTTGCGAATCACAAAATAATCGGCAATCAAAATGCCTCCGACTGAACCCAGAAGCGAAGAATAGGCCACCAACCACTTAAATATATAGCCAGTGGGGTCCGAGACCAGTTTCCAGGGCTGAATTAAGATCCCGATCACTCCAGTGATATAGCCCCCTGTACGAAAGGAAATCTTTTCAGGCCAGATATGGGCGAAATCATTGGCAGGGCTGACCACATTGGCTGCGATATTGGTCGCCAGGGTGGCAATACCCAAGGAAAGCATGGCAATCACAATCACAACGGGGTTGGTAAAGCGCGCAAGCAGTTCAACAGGATCCCAAATCGCTTTGCCGTAGATCACCACGGTAGCTGAAGTAACGGCCACGCCAATAAATGAATACAAACCCATGGTCGGAGGCAAACCAATCGCCTGCCCAATGATCTGATCTTTTTGAGAATAGGCGTAGCGGGTGAAGTCGGGAATATTGAGTGAAAGCGTGGCCCAAAAGCCCACCATGGCCGTCAAAGCAGGAAAGAAAAAGAGCCAAAATTGACCGGCCTTGGGCTGCCCCGCCGCAAAGGCTGAAGGCTTCGCAAACATCGGGCCAAAGCCCCCCGCAGCCACATAGGCCCAGGCCAAAAGCGCCAAGCCCAAAAGAATCAGGAGCGGCGCTTTGATATTCAAAAGTACGCGGATTGAGTCAATGCCCTTATAGATCACGAACATATTGATGGCCCAGAAAAACAGAAAACAGGCCAACTGTGGCAAACTGATTCCCAAAATAAATTTGGGCAGGGAGGCCCAACTGGGGTTATAGACTTCGAGCATTTTGTAGATCGCCCAGCCCCCAATCCAGGCCTGAATACCAAACCAGCCACAAGCCACCAAAGCCCTCAAAAGCGCAGGGATATTGGCACCCAGCACGCCAAAAGAGGCACGGCAATAGACAGGAAAAGGAATGCCGTATTTGGTACCGGCATGGGCATTGAGCACCATGGGCAGCAGCACAATAATATTGCCAAGAAAAATGGTAATAACTGCCTGCCACCAGCTCATGCCCTGCTCAATCAAGGAAGAAGCCAGCATATAGGTGGGCACACAAGCCGACATCGAAATCCAGAGCGCAGCGATATCTCGGGTGCCCCATTTGCGTTCACTGCGTCCTGTTGGCGCCATATCTGCACTGTAATAGGGAGAAGCACTGACGTCTTCTTTTAACTCTCGAATTTCATCTTGCGCTTGGGCCATGATCACCTCAGATTGCGGTAAATTTTTTACAGCATAGCATTTTTTTCAAAAAAAGCCACTCAGCCGAGCCAAAGATAACCTGTTTCTGCAATTTGGAACCCCGCAATCTGTAACTCACGTTCACGCAGAGCTTGCCCTCCCTGAAGGGCATAGAAGCGGGAAGCATGTAGATTCTCACGGGCGACCCAGACCAAGATTCCCTGATAGCCTGCCTTGTGCAATTCTTCAAACCCCTTGTAAAGCAGAGCTTTCCCAATTCCCAACCCCTGAGCTTCAGCCAGAAGATAGAGAGCATAGATTTCTCCCTGGGCCTCTGGCTCTTGCGAACGCTCAGGCCCGCCGCTGACAAAGCCCCAGATTTTGCCCGCCTTCTCAGCAACCCAAACCCAGGCCATGGCTTGAGATTCCAGCCAGTCCTGCCAGTTTTGCGTTCGTTTTTCAAGGGATTGCATCTGGAGCAGGGCGTCGGGCAAAATGCCCCGGTAGGTCGTTTCCCAGGAAGCGACATGTACAGCCGCAATCTGAGCGGCATCCTGAACTTGGGCAGGACGCAGCTTCACATTCAGAGCCGATTCAAACATCGGCACTCTTGGCGATGCCAAGCCGGGCTAAGAACTGCTCAAGGCGGTGAAAAAACTGAATTTTGTGCAAAAATGGATTCATCCAACCCGTGGTAATACAATAATATTTTGCGAAAGGAGGAGTATGGTGCACCTGGTGATGTTGGGTTTCCAGAATCAGTCGTTTCTGCTGTAAAAAGAGCATCCAAATGGGTTTTTGAGGACGATGGGCCCATTGGTGAAAGAGATTGGTCAGCACCAAAAAAAGTGCAGCGGTTGCGGCAAAGATCAGCCCAAGATCCGTAAACAAAGATTTGGGTAAAACGGCCCAAAGCCCGCCCATGCCAAGGCCCATGGGCAAGATCCAAATACAGACATGTCCGACGGTAAAAACCAAATTGCTGTGGCAGATGTCTTCAGGCAGATCATGGTGAACCCGAAACAATTCAATCGTGGGGCCAAAAACCGGCGTTTGGGGAGAGCCATAATTGTCAAAGAACCAATGGAAAAGCCCCGAAGTAAAATCACTGAGCAAGATACCCAGCAGCAGAAGCAAAGGTAGAGCCCAGGCCCACCCCCGCGCAAACAAATCCACTGCAGGAAAAAACAGACAAGCCGCCATCACAGGCCAGGTCAGCCAAACAGACAGATGCAATAGCAAGGTATAAACAGGATGGTTTTCTTCGACACGGGCAGGTGCCTGGAGATTTTCAGATTCACGGATGATAGACATGGCAAAACTCTTGCAAAAGGATTTAAAAATTATAACATAGGACTTTCCATGCAATTGAGACACCCAGGTTCCAGACGGCTTTAACAAACGCAATCAAACCAGCCCTGCCTCAGTAAGTTTTTATAAAAATCTGCCGGGTCGATTGCGAAACAAATTCAACTCAGCAGCAGGCTGCCCAGAAATCACCCAGTCTGCCACGGTTTCGCCAAGCGCACTTGCAAATTTAAAGCCATGACCGGAACAAGGGCTGACATACCAAAGCTTTGAAAATTCAGGGTGGGTATCGATCAAGAAATGGCCATCTGGGGTATTGGTATACATGCACACCGCTGATTTAACCAAGCGCGGCTTGAGTGCAGGAAAAAAGGGGTGTGCCAGCGCCAGCATATCAGCGACCTCAGTCTCAGTGACCTGGCTTTCAGCCAGGCGATCGGGCTGAATCGGCTGACCGGGCACATGAACTGCCAGTTTAAAACCCTCTCCCTCATCGGGAAAGCCATAGAGGTAGTGATCGGGCTGATACTCCAGCAGAAAAATTGGAAATTTTCCCAAAGCAAAGGGATTGGGCTGGGGGGTTTCAAACCAGAAAAGCGTCTGTCGGGTCACCTGCAAAGGCAAATTCAGTTCGGCCAGCCATTCTGAAAGCCAGGCACCTGTGCTCAGAATTAATTTTTCGCATTGGTAATCCCCCTGAGCTGTTTTCAAGAGAAAGCCGTCAGATTGGGCTTTCCAACTGAGCAGGGGTTCGTTCGTGCGAAGCTCTGCCCCCTGGGCTTGCGCCAAACGCAGGCAGGTCGCAATCGCTTTTTCAGGGTAGAGATAGCCTGCCCGTTGCTCTTCAATTCCACCAAAATGAGGGGGCAATTGAAAAGCCGGATAAGTTTGGGCCAGCAGATCTGCATTTAAGACCCGATACGGAATATTCCATGTTTCTGCGCTCGTTTGCGAGCCCTTCAGCAGAGTAGAATCTTGGGGGCCTAACATCAGACCCCCTGTCTTCTGCAAAAGCGTTTGGCCTCCCCGCAGCTCAAGGTCTTCCCAATTGCGGTAGGCCCTGCGCAATAGGGGAACATAATCCGGGTGTTCAAAATACGCTTCACGAATCACACGGGTCTGGCCATGCGAAGAGCCCCGATCATGGGGAGGGTCGAAACGATCCAGCCCCAAAACTGAAACACCCCGTTGGGCAAGATAGGCGAGTATCGCACTGCCTACAGCCCCTAAACCGACTACGGCAACCTCAGCCTTCATCCAAACACCTCCTGCTCTCGCGAATCCAACCACCACAGTATGGCATATCCCACACCTGCCATCAGCGCAAATTGAGCAAAATTCCAGGCAGGGTCAAAATGCCGGGTATGAAATAGTGCAGGGGTGCGAATCGGGGAGGGCTCATAACTGAGAATCAGAAAAGCAAAGAGATTGGTGGCCAAATGCCAGCCCATTGCCCGCTCTAGCCCCTTGTCTGTCAAAACCAGGAACCCCGCTAAAAGCGCGAAGAGAAAATAATAGCCCATAACCAACCAAGCTGTTGCAGAACCCATTTCTGGATTTTGCAGATGCACCCCAGTAAAGCACAGAGCAGCAAAAATCACTGCAAAAACAGGCTGAGGCCAGAGACGATAGACAAAACGGGGAACCAGGGTTCTAAAAAAAATCTCCTCTGCCAGTACCTGAATCGGAGTCAACAGGCAAACAGCCACGATATACGCGAATTGTTCGCCCTGCATCGCCTGGAATGAAATACTTTGGGGAAAGATCAGGGTTTCAATCAAGGTGCCCAAAATCAGCAAGCCACTCCAAAGGCAAAAGGCCTGAGTGAAACGTTCCCAGCGAAAGGGCTGCATGCCCAAGAGCAGAGAGAGCTTCTGTTTGAGAATAAAAATCTGCACCCACCCGGTGGAGATGAAGAAAAGAACAAAACCCGCATGCACAGCCAGAAAAAAATAGAGCGAAGAACCCGTAAAAAAGGTAACCTGCCAAAACTCCATCAACCCCAGGCTGGCTACACTGCCCAAACCCCACCAGGAAAATAGCACGAACAGGATTGATAATATCCACCGGCCCAAGCCGATACGCGGGTTCTGCTCTAAAAATTCAGCCATAAACGCTTTAGCCAGGAGGCCACTGCATTTGACGGCCCGCCAAGAGATGGGCATGAATATATTCCACGGTTTGCTGGCCGTCCCGGCCATGGTTAATCACCACACGGTAGCCATTTTCAGCCAGCCCCAATTCTCGGGCAACGCGAGCGACCCCCGTAAACAGCTGGCCACAGAGTTCAGGTGAAATATCTGCAAGCTGATCAAAGGATTGCTGTTTGATTTTGGGAATCACCAGGACATGCACAGGGGCCTGCGGATGAATATCGCGAAACGCGAGAATATGTTCGTCTTCATAGACAATATCAGCGGGAATTTCTTGGGCCAAGAGGCGATCAAAAAGCGTGATCGAATCAGACATAAACCACTCCTTCAGACAGATAGACTTCAGCCTATTGTACCTGAATTACGGGTTCAGTTTGCCTGGGGTTTTTCGCCTGACTCCAGAACAATATAGCCGTTCTGGTGCACAAGCTGTTTGACATAGCCCAGGTCAATGCCACTCATGCCATCAATCGCGACCCCGTTCCCATAGGGAGTGCCCGTTTTGACAAGCTTTTGAACCTTGCTGCCGACAAATCCGCTGGGAAGAGGAATAAACCCAAAGGCCTTGGGGCTGACAGGGGTAAACATGATTTTACCTGTATCGGTGCGATCAAATTGCAGATTCATGGAAACCGGAATTGCACCCAAGAGTTTTCCTTGAAGATGGGCACCATCTTTTTTAAGATTGGTATCAATCTCTGTGAAATCTTCTGTTTCACCAATCTCATCTTTAATCAATTCTTCAAAGCGCCAATCGGTAATGCCGACGAAACCGCTTTTGACCTGAATGCTTTTTTCCTCGCCCTGATAATTCAGATTGAGCGGGCTGCCGGGGGTCAGGTCATAGATATTGATTGCCCCATTTTTAACAAAGAAACCATCGATATAGGCATGTCCCGCAGTGGCTTTGACGAAGGCAGGCTCTTTGGCCTGTTTTTCACGCAAGGCACGGGCTGCGTCTTCAGGCGTATCGCCCACCACCAGATTGAGCCGACCCAAATGGGTGCTGATATCTCGCACGGTTAAATCCATGCCGGGAGCGCCATCCAATTGGCTGATGGTTTGTCCCAGATTCAGAACCAGGGAATTACCACTGGTATAGTAACCTTCGCTGGGGTTCCGCAGTTTCAGCAATTTATCAAGGTTCAGGCCCATCACAGACATCAGGCCATTTACAGGCATGCCTGCGACTTTGGCTTTGCCCAAGTCATAGCGAATTTCACCCGCATTGCCAGCTGAAACTGAACCCTTGACGGCGAAGGGCAGGTTCATTCCCAAGGCCTTTACCTTGCCTTCGACCCGAATCTGATTGTTGGCGTCAAAGGCGACGCGCAGATCTTTGACCGGTGAGGCTTTGCCCTTGCTTGCCGCACTGCGGTTCAAGAGTTTTTCAACGGTCAGGGTCGCATCTACATCTGAAACAGAAACAGCCCCAGAGCGCACATGCAGATTAAAATCTACTTCTTCAATATCAATCGGGTTTTCAGGGGTTTTATCGGTGAAACTGGCTTCAATATAGTCGGCCTTTAATCCGAGTGTTTTATCCAATAGGCGCAAACCGACGTTTTTGCCTTGGGCTTGAATGGTATTGTTTTGCGTGGTTTTCCAACTGTCAGAGGTATAAGGTGAATAGGCCAGATTGGAGGCAGGCCGAGGAATGGCCGCAGCTACAGCACGCTGTGGAGCCTGTTGAACAGGTACAGGTCTGAACTGAATTTGTGACAGAGTTGAAACGCTATTGACGTACACTGCGGGTTCCATTCTAAGGATGTTACGTCTTTATTATAGGTTAGGAATTGATTAAACTTACGTTAATTCAATTATTTTTTTTGGAAAGACAATTTTTACCCCCGCCCGTAAAAACAGTCTGGTAATTCCCAGTGTTTTGACGTTGGAGCACTTCATACCAACGCGCGGTGCGTGAGGTTCCCTGCAAAAGCAGTTTGTCAACCACGGGCCCCGTTGCAAACGAGCTGATAAAATCAAAGGCAAAACATTTCCCCTGATTCAGATCCGCTCGGTATTTTTCAACCCGCGTCAGATAACGTCTTCCCATTTTTTCAATTACCAAAAGCAAAGAATGGCTGGGGCATGCATTCGTGCCGCCCCCGATCACACTGCTGACGGCAAACTGTGTACTGGCCCCATTCTCCATTAAAAAGGGGGTGATTCTGCGAATGCGAATCTGATTGAGCAAAGCCCCTTTCACGCCATGACGGCGGTAGGCTTCGAGTGTCATTTTGCGGGCTTGCTGATCAAAATGATGGGATGGATAGGCCCCCGGAAATTTGCGCGGCCCAGGAAAACCCGCAGAGAAGGCCAGCAAGGGGGTCAGATTTTTATCTGCATGTTTAAACTTACCCTGAAAACTGCCAAAACTGCGACAATTTGGCGCAGGCTCCTGGTAAGGGCCCGTATAGAACATATTTTTGACTTCGCCATTCAGAAAAAGTTCAAGATCTGAGCCCAAGGGTAAATTCTTTTGAAAATAATCCAAGCTCTCGCGCAAATTTTCAGGGGGATTTTTAAGTTTCTGCGATTGCAGCTCCAAAAGTGCGACGGGTTCAAGACCTTCAAAGGGAATGGCTACATAGAGACTTGCTGCAGGCAAGGGTTCAGCAGCCAGGCCTTGTGTCAAAATGCCAGTCAGGCCTGCACACAGAACCGCCAGAAGCATACGCTTCATGTTTAGACTTCCTGAGACTGTTGCACGGCCTCGGGCTTTTGTAGACGCTCCTGCAGCCAGTTTGTCAATAATTGGGTGGTCTCTTTGGCTTGGCGATCCCCCAGGAGCGAATGACCCGACCCCTTGATAATATGAAATTCTTTATCCGAGCTGGCCAGAGCGTCAAAAACGGTTTTACTGAGTGCATTGGGGATCAGGCTGTCTTTTTCGGCCACAATCATCAAAGCAGGCGTATCTACCTTTTGGGCATATAGGACATTGTCCTGAATTTCCATCAGATAGGTGTAATTGTGCACAGAAATTTGAGTCATTAAGAGTTTCTGAGTTTTGGCACGGGCAATCGCTTCAGTACTTGTGTAAATATCTTTTGCTGTGACTTTATAGGGAATATAGCTGTGACGCCCTGTCAATTTGAGCCAGGGTTTGGCTGCATTTGAAAGAAATGCATAGGCCTGTTTCTCAATCGGTTGAACACTCTGGCGAATCTGATAGGGCGGCGCCAATAAAACAGTGGCCTGAACATGGCGGGAAACTCGGGTCGACAAAAAGCGCAATACCGCAGCAGTTCCCAGACTGTGCCCAATCAAAGCAGTTCGGTTTACGTCTACTTCGGGGCGATCGATCAGGGTTTGATAGGCTCTCAGGGTATCATCGAGATGGCTGTGTTCACTGACATAGCCACGGGGGCCTGTGCTTTCACCATGACCACTGAAGTCAAAACTAAGCACTGCAAACCCTTTCTGACAAAGGGCATGGGGCAAAGACATATATTCTTCTTTGCAGGAAGCAAAACCGTGACAGAGCAAAACCCCAGGAAAAACCCCCTCTTCCTGGGGAAGATAGAGTTTTGCCGCCAGGGTGGTCGGGCCAGGGATTCGAATATCTTCTACATGCATAAACAGCACCTCACTTCAGACTGAAAGCCGTTTCCCCAGTTTAAACGAATTCAGAACAAAGCGCAAAGCACCTTCAGACCCGTTTGGCCTGAAGGTGCTTGAAAGTGTGAGTAGGAAAACTCAGCTGACCTGTTGGGTATCCTGGGGTTGAGGAGGCCGATTCGCCAGACGATCTTGAATTTGCAAGGCCGGGTCATTGATCCGCGCCAGAATTGGATTTTCCAAACGCTCCAGCATTTTTTCCTGGGGGTCACGCAGGGTTTCTTGAGATGCCGTACGGGGCTGAATCACCAATTCAGCATGTGCAAAAGAAGAAACTGAGTCGGCATGAATTTCACGGCGATGGGCGTCTACCAAAAAGATATTATTGGGGTCGACCAAAGCAAAGGTTTCAAGAGCATCGCCCCGCTCAACGGCACGGGAAAAACTTTCGATATCCTGAACGCCTAAATTCTTGGCAAGATCAGCAAAGGCTTCGGGTTGTTCACGCAGAGACTGCAGTTTTTCCTGAAGTGCCACAGCGGCTCCTCGGCCATCAACAGGAAAAGCCACTTCCCCATCCAGGGGGGGCAAGGGTAGCCCTGCTTCCGGGGGCTTCACCGGATGCGCAGGTTTGGCTTGGGAATCCCGCCCCGTAAGCTCAACCTTATCTGCTGTCAGCTTGTCAGCAGCAAGATCCTGTTCGGGGGGAGCTTGTACAGGTGCAGCGGGACCCGCCAGAATAAGTTGATCCAAACGTTGACGCTCATTTTCACGTGTCTTGCTGGTTTGATCGTAGGCACCAGAAGAATTCACGCCACTGACACGATGCTGCTCCATTTTAAGCCTCCCTAATTATCTGAGAAAATTCACTTCTGTTCTTAGTATACCCAGTCTCTTCAGAAAAAAATCAGCTTAAGGGGGATAGGCCAAACAAATATTCTTGGCTTCGCTGAAAAAACGCAGGGCTTCCCATCCGCCTTCGCGTCCCAAGCCAGAATTTTTAACCCCACCAAAAGGGGTACGCAAATCACGCTCCATCCAGCAATTCACCCAGACCAATCCTGCCTGAAGCTTTTCTGAAAGGCGCAGGGCACGGGCCTGATCAGTCGTCCAAACAGAAGAGGCCAGTCCATAGTCCGTGCCATTGGCAAGTGCCAAAGCTTCAGATTCATTATCAAAGGCCTGCAAAGTCACCACTGGCCCAAAGATTTCTTCCTGATTGGTGCGACAACTGGCTGAAAGCCCTTCAAAAACAGTGGGTTGAACAAACCAGCCCTGGGCACAGCGCCCAGAAAGCTGAACACTTTGGCCCCCACAGAGCAAGCTTCCGCCCTCTTGCTGGGCCAAGTCAATATGCCTTAAAATTTTCTCCTGATGGGCCTGTGAAACAAGGGCACCAATACGGGTATCGGGTTCCTGAGGGTCTCCCACTTTCAGGGCTTTTACCCGAGCGACAAAATCGTCTCGAAAGCGGGAATAGAGCGAACGTTCAACCAAAATCCGGGACATACAGAGACAGATTTGGCCTTGATTTGTAAAGGCTGAACGCACGCTCGTTTCAAGCATATTTTCATAATCGCAATCCGCAAAAACCAAAGCTGCATTTTTACCCCCCATTTCCAGGGAGAGCTTTTTAAAGCGGGGAGCCGCAATCCTGGCGATCTCCGCACCTGTGCGTGTTGAACCTGTAAAGGAAATGGCTTTGATTTTGGGGTGGTGAATCAAAGCGGCACCGGCTTCGCTGCCCAAGCCATGTACCAGATTGAGTACTCCTTTTGGAAAGCCTGATTCAAGCAGAACCTCAGAAAGCAAGACGGCGGTCAAAGGGGTCACCTCTGAGGGTTTGGCGACCACGGTATTGCCCATGGCCAAAGCCGGAGCTATTTTCCAACTCAGCAAATACAAGGGAAGGTTCCAGGGAGAAATACAAGCCACCACGCCAAGAGATTGACGCAGCGTATAGTTTAAAAAGCCTGGCAAAGCATGGCTTTCACTTGAAAAATGAAGTAAGCCAGCTGCAAAAAAACGAAAATTGCGTACCGCACGCGGAATATCTACCTGGCGGGCGAGCCAGAGGGGTTTGCCCGTATCCAAGCTCTCAGCCTGGGCAAAGTCTTCAAGACGCGCTTCAATCTGATCAGCCACTTGAAAAAGGTATTTGGCCCTGTCATCGGGAGCCAACCCCGACCAATCAGCAAAAGCAGTCTCTGCCGCAAGCACAGCAGTTTCGATATCGTCAGCATCAGAACGGGGCAACAGGGCATAAACCCTGCCCTGGGCAGGATCCCAAACATCAAGTGTCTTACCGCTCTCAGCTGGCTGAAAGTGATTTCCGATCAAATTCAGCAGTTGACGTGCCATGTTTTAAGGGCTCGGCGTAGCAGAGGGAGACGCAGAATTCAAATCATCAGACTCTTGAAGTTCAGTGGGACTGGCAACAGGGGCCACAGGCACAGGTTTAGGGGCCGGAGGAGAAAAAACACGGCCCAGAACCAAAACCAACATGACGGTAATCAAAACCGTTAAGGCCTGATAGAGCCAAAATCTTGAAAGAAATTGGTTCACATTCTCAGTACTGGACTGAGCCCCAGAAAGACTGCGTTGAATGACATCAACCGTACGATTCATTTCTTCAACCTGGGTTTGAACTTTGGCAAGATTTTTCTGCTCTTTGACCATTTCGCCCTGGGTATTTTTCAAATGAAATTGCAAACTGACAATTCGCATTTCCATCTGACGCAAGGTTTCCTGCAAAGCCTGTTTGCTGTTTAAATTGCCTGCATCAGGTGCGGCTTTAGCGGGTGCAGCAGCACTTTCAGGTTTGGGAACAGCTCTTGCAATTTCATCGGCTTTCCGGCCAGCCGCATAGAGCGTTTTCACCTGTTTAAAATAGGGAACCCAGCTTTCTGTAAAGAGAGGTTGCCCCGCTTCATCTTTGGGCAAATCCAGGGCAAGTTCTTTTACCCATTGCTGGAGTTGCTCCTGAGACACCTCGAGTGTTTTTGCCAGATCCTGTATTTTCATGCGACCTCAACCACCATTTCATCCAGTTAGATCAAGTAAGATACATTGAAAATGTCTATCTACTTTCCCGAGAAACCTGCCCCATTGTACAGTACCCACCATAGATTTAACAGTCAAATTTCAAAAATTCACGGGAGCTCCCCCATGGGCCGAGACCTATTTTTTACCGCTTTGCTCTTCGCGCTCTTAGGCGGCCTGTGGGTTTTGAACAGCCCAGGTCAGCCAGAAAAGGCGAAACTCAAAGGATTCCTCAAAATCGCAGTCAATCTTTCTGGCAGTTTAATCGGAATCGCTCTGGGTTTGATCTGGGTACAAGCGATTAACCAGTCGGCCTATGAACCCATCATTCGCCCCGGAACCACCCGTTTAAACATCTCGGTTCAAGAATTTGGCAAAACCTGGCCCTTAACCCCCTCTTCAGGCACCTTAGAATGTCTTCCAGATAAAAAAATTGTCTTTCATACCCAAGGTAAAACCTATGCCGTCAATGGCATGGCCAAATTGATGAAACTTCCTCCTCTCGAAAAAATTGCCAAGCAAGATCTCTATATTCCCTCTGCTCGACAGGATTTAAGTAAAATTCACGCGCTGGGCTTGAGATTGTGTCAATAAGTGCTGTAAAAGTGTTACACTGTGCCTTTAATGGCCCATTGATCTAAGCAAAAGACAGGAACTTTTTCCATGAGTGAGAATCAGTCTTTACCCCCCATTGTCAATCTCAAGGATATTGAATTCACCTTGCAACAGCAAGGAGACCATTACCATGCTCAATTTGCACAGCTCGGACAAAAATTGGGATCCCAAAAATTGGGTTCACAGCTGGTTATTCTACCCCCCGGCAAAAAAGCCTGGCCCCTGCATGCCCATTATGTAAATGAAGAGTTATTTTTCATTTTGGCAGGAGAAGGCCTGCTGCGTCTGGGAGAAAAAGAGTATTTGCTTACAAGTGGCGATTTAATTTCGATTCCTCCAGGCCCAGAGTATGCCCATCAAATCATCAATACGGGTTCTGAAGATATGACCTATCTGGCTGTCAGCACCATGGAAGCCCCAGATATTATCGTTTATCCCGATTCGCAGAAAATCAATGTCGTTGCAGGTTCACCTCCTGGAGGCGATCCACACAAGCGCAATTTAAATTATATCGGCCATCTTGAACAGCAAGTGGAGTATTGGGACGGAGAATAAGCCATTTTCAAACAGATTTTCGTTTGACAGGATGTTTTTCGAGAGTTAAAATAAAGTTAAGAGATTGTATTTTTATCTTTAAACTCTTTTTCAGGGGAATCCTCTATGCCTAAATTTTCATTCAAACTTCTTTTACCCATTCTGGCAACCGCTCTTTTGCTGCCTTCCTGCCAACAGGCTCCACTTCTCAACTCCAGCATGCAAATGACGCAACTGCAAAGATTCTCTTTGCCCAGAAGCCCACGAGCAGCCAGTGATTTGGTTGAAGCCCCTGGTTTCAAGGCTGGCGACAATCTCAATGTCAAAGGCCCCCTGTGGTATAGCGGTTCAGGTAAAGTTCATACCCTGACCCCCGATGCTTTTAAAATTGAATTTTCAATTGCCAGCTACCATTTGATTGTTTCTGCTGAACGGATCAACGCCACCCAAGCCAAATTTGTAACCGTAGATGTCAAACAAAACCGCACAGTTGAAGCGATTGGAACCTATTCTCGTGTGGGCTCTACCACGATTTTTGATATGGGCAAGGGCTCAGAAGTTGAAAAACTCACGGTTAAAAATCAACGCAATGGTTATTTTGAAACCGATGTCGTTCAACCCGGTAAATTGAGCCTATTGTCTGAAAATGGCGATCCCAAGGGCAATGTCAATTTGAAATTTACCCGTAAATAATTTAGGCAATGTAAAAGCCCCTGGTTGAATCACCAGGGGCTTTTGCTTTTTAAAGCCTTAATAGCGAGTTGAGACCACCTGATAGACAAAGCGATGAAAATGCTGACCCTGCTTGCCCTGTAAATAAGCATTGATATCATCTTCAATCGCTCGGCGCAGGGTATCTTCGCCAGAATACTGCCAGGCCATGGCCTTATAGACAGGTTTCATGCCTGCAAAACGAGAACGGGCCATTTCCATCGGATAAATCCCCGGATCGACCCGTTTGAGTTCCTCAAAACGAATCCGGAAACGGTGTTGCCAATGCCCTTTTTTCAACTGCATCACGGCTTCATAGAGCGGCAAGTTGCAAAGCCCCCCACTGATCACCTGGTGTTCATACAGTTTCATTTGATCAAAATAACGCAATAAATCGGGATCATCCAAAATTTCCAAGGGCAGTTCCAATTCAGAAATGGAAGTGGTACGGTTCACGACTGGGCCATCATACTTGGGTTTGGCTTCAGGCATGACCGGTTGAATCATGTCGACAGCACGTGAAGCGCTCTGCAAGGTAGAGAGGGTGGTGACCTTGGGTTTTTCGATTTTGGGCTTCTGCGGCTTCGCAGGTGCTTTGGCGGGTGTTGCCTGTTTGGCAACGGGGGCCTGAATCGGAGCTACAGGCGCGACAATATTGGGCACAGGCGCCTTGGGCGCCAAAGGAGGAACCCCAGAAGACGTGCGTGGAGGAGCCACGAGATCCTGATCGATCAGGCCACCGCCTTTTTTCTTGCTACCAAAAAGATAATCAGCAGCATCGTTGACCAGATTGTCAAGCTTGCCAAAAACATTGTCGACAACTTTTCCCACCTGTTCAGGTACATAGTCGTCAGCTTTGGGATCTTTGGCGGCCGGTGCGGCAGGCTTCGCAGGAGCCACTGGTTTTTTGGCTTGGTCACCTGCCTTGGCTCGTACAAAAGAGTCCTTGTGATATTCTGTGAACTCTTCTTCTATGGACATCAGCGCCCACCTCTTTCTTTCAGAAACTCGGAGAGATCCTCCATGCGGTGCTCTAAAGTCAGTTCATCGTCTCCTATATTATGTCGTTGTAGGTGCTTATTCTGCAAGGGTTCTAGATGTACAGGCACAGCATCGGGGGTCAATTCTTCCTGCGATAAGGTTTTCGTTTCAAGAACTGCATTGGGCAAACTCAAGCCAGCCAAGCGTTTCAAGGGATTATCAGTTTCAGGCTTGGGTTCGGGTGGCAGCAGTGTCTTGACCTGAGGAAAGAGCGTCCCATTGAGCAAATGGCCCGCCCCCTTTTCAAGTCGGCTCTGCACTTCAGCAAAGGCAGGGGTATCTCTCTCAATCGCCACCAAGGCCTTTTCTTTCAAATGCTGGTAAGATTCATCATAGGCCTGCCAATCTGTAAGCTTGTTCCGTGTGGTGAGAACTTCTCGCCGGTAATCTACGGTCAAAGCCAAAAGATCATCTTTGCTCAAATTTTTTGCAGAGCTTTCAGCTGGGGTCAATTTTTCATCTTCAAACATCAGGCTTTCTAACAAATCGGGTTCGGCAATCTGAATTTCGGCTTCTTCGTCGGTCAACGAGAGCAAACGCAGTGAAAGTGAATCATTGACCAAATCAAGGGCATAGCGGTTATTGGCTGAAAGTGAAATCCGGTCACGCATCAATTCTTTGGTTAAGGAGCGAATCACCAAAGGAGAAAAGAAAATGCCCCGTGAAGCAGAAGAGAGCATAAAACGGGTATCCTCATTGAGTAAATCATAATAATCTCGTTTGTTTGAATCTGAAATGGTTGAGGTGAGAAAGGTAATAATAAACCAATAGGATAAATCCTGCACTGCATTGGCATAAAGCTTGGGATGCGCCTCTTGAATCGCACTGAGACCTTCACAGATACTGATGCGCGCACGCAACTCCCGCTCAGATAGGGTCATTTGCAAACCTGCATAATTGCTAAAATCTATCGCGTGCTGCATTTCATGCAAAAGGATCAACTGCAGCAGATAAACATCCTGAAGACTGATTTCAGAAATTCCCACATGCGGCCTGCGTGTTTCAGTGGTATAGGCCTGGGTGCCCAAACCAAAGCGGCTGGCAATATCCGAATAAAAATTAAACCAGATTTTGCCCTTGCTCAGAAACGAGACATTGAGATGCAGACGCTCCGTCATCCAATCCAAAAGAAGCTGGTAGCGGTGCGCAGCATTGGCCACCAATTCGTCCCGTTCTTCAGGATAGGTACCTGCGGCTGCACCAAACTCGTCAGCTTCTTTGAGAAACTCATAGTATTCACGGTAATAGTGATCAGGATAAATAATACAGGGGTGGTGAAACCCCACCATTTGAGCCCTTAAATTGCGTTTCACGCAGCAAGCTCACTCCTTTAAACTCATTGGCTGATTTTCAGTAAGTTGCCTCTATTTTAGCAGAAAGCAGACAAGATGCCGGAGTTCAAAACAAAGACCCCTGCCGAAGCAGAGGTCTTTGGGTTAGAACAGGGATAAACTTACTCTTTGGCGATCGGTTTATCAGCTGCAGCAGGGGGCGCAGCAGCTTCCTTGGCATCATTGTTTTTATAATAGGCATAGGCTCCGGCTCCGCCAGCAACCGCCACAGCACCCAAGGTCAGGAAGGGATTCTTGACAGCGAATTCAAATACCGGTTTGGCAAAATTCTCGCCTACAAATCGCAGCGATTTTTCACCCATGGTATTCAAAATAGGAATATCAAAGGCATTGCCCAAAACAGCCGCGCTACTGGCGCCGGTTACAAATGACAGGCCAGCCTGACCTGCGGCATTGACCATATTGCCATCTTTGGCTTCAGCCAAAGCACTCGCGCCCATCTTATAGGAAGTCACTGCCAGACCGGCACCCAGAACGGGTTTCCAGCCTTTGGTAAAGGCATGATCCAGGGCAGAAACACCGAGTTTATCTGCAAGCAGCTCGACGCCACCCAAACCAGCCAGGGCTGCACCGGCACCCGTTGCGGTATTCATATAGGTCAAGCCATTTTTGTCGACACTGTCAACGGTATATTTGCCCAGGGCTGCGGCGGTACTTAAGGCTGCTGCTGCGCCAATAAATTCAGCGCTCTCTGGCAGCGCGCTCTTCAGCTTTTCTGAGCCTGTCGCCATGCCCACCAAAGAAACGCCTCCGGTTGCAGCTGTTACACCCGCGGTGACTTCAGCAACGCCAATCGCATCATTCAAAGCACCTTTTCCAGTGGTCAAACGGCGAACACCATCGGCAGTCGCACCGACACCTGTTAAGGAGACAGCGCCACCCGCCACAGCCAAGCCTTTACCTGAGGTAAACACCCGGCGGGGAATGCCTGTTAAGGCTTCTTTGGCGACTGGAATATTGAACTGACGGCCAATCAACTCTGTGCCACCGAGTAAAGCAACAGAACCACTGGCAGCATAAGCTGCCCCTTTGACGGTATGGCCCTCAGAGATTTCATCGATGCCCTTTTTAATCGCAAAGGCACCCCCGGCCAGCGTACCGGCGCCGACCACAGCTTTTGAATTATCGCCCAGAAAATCGACGGTTTTGGTCAAGGCACGATTCACGCCAGGAATATCAAACTGACGGCCCACCAATTCAACCCCGCCGAGACCAGCGACGGCTGCACCGGCTGTTTCAGCAATGGCTTTGACCGAACTGCCTTCTTTAAAACTTTGGGCAGCATCTTCACCCAGGACATAGGCCGCACCCAGCGTAACACTCCCGGCCAATAACTTGCCGTTATCCACAAAGGCAAATTTTAAAGCTTTTTCTACCACGGGGACTTTATCTGCAATCTTGGCAACACCCGCAAGGGCGGCTGTTCCACCGACCAGCGCACCCGCGCCAGCAGCAATATAGTGGTCACCCACCAGGGTTCCCTTTTTGGTATTGTCTTTGACCCAATCTACGCCTTTATCCAGCGTAGTTTGAACAGGAGCCTCCGCTTTAGGGGCTGGGGCTGCAGCTCCTGTAAGGGGCGTAGGGTTTTTTCCGATCTGCATATCTGTTTTCGGTTCCTTTCGTTGTTCTGGGTGCTCAAGACTGTTTTGAAGACAGAATTCCAGGCATCCATGATTCTTATCGACAGCAAGCCTTAAAGCTTACTTAAAATTTACATAAATTAAACATAATATTGCCAAATCAACAAGAAATTCTCTCTGAGAATATCATCTCACAGTCGCAGAACGGTTTCAACTTCAGATTGAATTCAGGACCACGATTCATGGCCTTCATGCATCAAGCATTTGAAAGAAACCCAGCTTTAACGCTATGATAGTGTAAACGCAGCACAGAAATTGCAAAGGCTGAAAAGGAAAGCTCATGGAAGAAAATCCCCGCGCCAAAGAACTTCTGGACAAAGCCATCCTCTCACTCAGTGAGTGGAAAGAATTGGTAGGCCTATGCCCCCACCTGATCCGCAGTGCGCCACAATATGTCATGGACGCGCTTGAACACTTCGGAATCAGCCATGAAGTACGCTATGGCAGACGTTATACCACCCTCAAGGCATTGCAACTCTCCGATAAACCCGATGAACGCCTAATTGGGCATGGCTTTATCCAAACCCGAATCTATGAAATCTTAACCACGCTCTGCCGTGACAATACCAAAATGATCCTGCTTCTGGGGCCCAATGGCTCTGCCAAAAGTACACTTTGGAACGCGCTTTCCTATGCGCTTGAAGCCTATTCAAAAACACCCCATGGGGCCCGTTTTACGATCGAATGGGTCTTTCCCCATGACGATGATCAGGGCAAAAGAGTGGGGTTTGCCAAGGCCTTGGATGCGATCTTTGATGAACGCCCAACCTTCGCCTTTATGGACGATGAAAAGCTCGATAAAATCGTCGATGACGCTGCCTGTTCACCAGCCTGGCTTTACGAACCCGAAGCGCGAAAAAAATATTTCGTCGACAGCCCCAGCAAATATGTTCTGGATAACAAGCTATCCCCCCAGGCCTACCGTATTCTGCAAGAAATTATCAATGTCTATAAAACCAAGACCAAGCTGGTCACAGAATATTCCCCGGATGAAGTTCTGCGCTTGGCTGAGCGCCATATTCGCATTCGCCGAACCTATATTTCCAAAACCTATCAGGAAGGCTTGGCGGTGATCGACCCAGGTACCAACCCGATCTTTTTAACACAAAAATCGCGCCAGCCCTTTATGTTCCAACGAAAAAAATTCCCCTATATGTTGAAAAACCTGGAATTGCCTGAACTCACGGGCCCACTCTCCAAGGCCTCAAATGGCCTGATGGTCATGGAAGATTCGCTTGAGGGCATTTTGCAGTTTGTCAGCCAGTTTTTCAATGACAAACGCAAAATCAATATTGAAGGCGAACGCTATACCCTCGATATCATGGTCGTGGGCAGTATCAACCCTGAAAAATTCAATCTTTTGCGTCAGGATCCAGAATACAACCGCTTTCGCACGCGTCTGGAAATTATCAATGTGCCGTATTTGCTTGACTATAAACTCGAAGAAGAAATTTATCGCACCAAGCTCGATGATTTGCGTGCCTGGTACCACGTCGCCCCGCATACGGACGAACTCTTCGCACTTTTCTCAGTCATGAACCGGCTGGAGCCCATCATGCAAAACCGGCAATACAATGGCTATGAGCAAAATCCTGAATTGATGCAGATGAAAGACAAACTGAAAAAATTCAGCATGTTGGACAAGGCCAAAATCTATCAAACCCAACGCGTGCCCGAAGAGGTGGCCAACCGACACCAATTGCAATCAGAAGAGATCAGTCTGATCAACCGCTCTTTGGATTTAATTTACGATGAAAATCCTGATGAGGGCCGCAGCTATAACTTCTCATACCGCGAAGTAGATGCAATCATTGACCGGGCCATGATTGACGCCCCCCATGGATTTTTATCGCCGATTACCCTGATGAAAAAACTGCGCGATGTGATTCGCCATGAGCGCGAAGACTATCCTTTTCTCAAGGACTCCAAAAAAGATTATGAGGAACTGATGGTCATGCTCGAAGACGAGTATTTCAGAATCATCAATACTGAAATGCGGGATGTTTTCCGTTTTGATTATGAAGATCAAATTATTACCCAAACTGAAGTCTATCTGGTTCAGGGCCTCAAAACGCTCTATCTGGAAAAAGTAAAAATCAGGGACCAAGCGGGCAATGATGTCACAGAACGCTTTCTACGCGACAAAGAAAATCTGATCTTTGGTAAATCGCTGAATAATGAAGAACGTGAAAAATTCTGGTATGAATTTACAGCCCGCGTTCAACCGGGATTAAATACCAAGCAGAATATCAAACAAATTTTTGAATCTCAGATTTACCAAGCCAAAAATCGCATGTACCAGGAAAAACAATCCGAGATTGAAAAGAAACTTGAATACATGCTGCTCTACTTGGAAGGCAGCAAACTGGCTGCACTGACCTCAGAAGAGCTGGATGAAATCAAAACCAATGTCGATAAATTGATGCAAAAAGGCTATAACAAAGATTCAGCACATGAATTGGTAGGCTATCTGAAGAGCAATCTTGAGAGGTTGGTCAAACCATGAGTTATACACGCTACCCTGCCGTCGCAGGACGATTTTATCCCGATAACCCACAGGTTTTGACGGAAATGGTGGATGGCTATCTTGCAAAAGCCGCTTCCCCCGATAAGGCGCAAAACCTGCGCGTGGTTGTCGCCCCCCATGCCGGTTATATTTACTCTGGCCCCGTGGCTGGGTACAGTTACCGCCAGTTGGAAAGCCTTGACCCCAAAACCCATTGGAAAATCTTTATCCTGGGCCCCTCTCACCGCTATCCCCTGCGGGGCGTTTCAGTCTGTGCTTTTGATCAATATCAAACCCCGCTGGGCATGATTCCCGTCTCTCCGCTGGCAAAAGAATTGGCTGAAAAATTGGGCTTTATACCAGAGGCGGATTTGATGGAGCATTCGCTTGAAGTTCAGCTGCCTTTTTTACAAAGAGCCCTGAAATCCTTTGAAATTATCCCGATTGTGATCGGAGCCGCCCCCCCCAAACAACTTGCACAGATTCTGCTGCCCTATTCCCAGCAAGCCGATGTGCTGTTCGTCATTTCAACCGACCTGAGTCATTATCACAGCTATGAAGAAGCACGGCGGATTGATGCCATTGCAAACCATGCGATTCCTGCCCTTGATTTTCAGGAAATGGCAGATAAAGGCGATGCCTGCGGCATGATTGGCGTATTAACTGCCATCGAAATCGCACGGATTGAAGGGTGGCAGGGGCATTTTCTCGATTATCGCAACTCAGGCGATACAGCGGGCCCCCGCGATCAGGTCGTGGGCTATGGGGCCTACAGTTTTACGGCCCCGGTTCAGAATTAGGCCACTGCCAACGCGCCAAAAGCGAGAGCTGAATCAAACAGGCCTCTTTGCGGGTCGTCTGCAAGCGTATCACGCCTTTGGGGGAATAATCCTGAACCAGAAAAGCATAAATCTGATTCAGCCCCGCTTCGAGATCCGTTCGTAAGAGCCGTGAACCGTGCTGAGATCGAAGATAAAGCGCATACAGTTGAATCAAGAGCGCGCAAACACCCCAAAACATCGTCTCTTGAAGCAGATTCAAACTGCCCTGGCTTAAAAACCCATGCAAAAGCAATTGGGTTTGCAGCCAGGCATGGCTAAAGGCTTGTAACTCCTGCGCTTCAGAGGCATTCATTTTCCAGGCCGACATGCTTTCGGGCTGCATCAGCCAATGGAGGAAATCTTTCAATTCAGGACGGGGCTGCAGCAGAAAAAGCACCAAACCCTTGAGAAAATGCTGAATTTCATGGGGCTTCAAAGCAGTCTGGTCTTCAAGCGGCTGAAGATTTTCGAAAATCCCCTCAACGGCGATAAGGTCTGAAACTTGGGGGCCCTGTAGCAATGCCGTCAGGGCCTGAATTTGAAACTGGATCCATTCTGAAAGGTTTTTCGACTGTTCAAGGGTGTCTAACTGCAAGCCGATCCAGGCGATAAAGCCCCCCAGGTTCAAACTTTGGTCGCCAAAAACCTGCAAAACGGGTGGCCCCCCCTGAGACGCCAGGTCTTTCCACTGATAGCGCAAAACCCGTTTGGAAGTCAGTTTTTGCGCAACATCGGTACAACTTCCCGCCAGCCCATAGGCCTGAAAATGTTCTGAAGCAAGTGCACTGGCAGTATGGGGAAAGCGTTGGCAAATTTCAGGTTTGGCCTCTGCCCCCCATTGGGAATGAATTTTGCAGAGTTTATTTTTATCAAGGAAAATACAGTCAAAACTGCCCCTTTGTTTACGCAGTGAAGCATAGCGAAAAGGAGTGGGGGCCTTTTCAGGCTGAACAATCTCTTGCAGGGGCAAACAGAGTAAGTCAGACAGCTTTTCGCCCCAAGTTTCGAGCCAGGCCTGGCTGATATGAACTGCCCAGGGCCGATCACAGGCATGCCCACATCTCAGGCAGTGATAAGCATCAAGATCATCCCACCAGAGCTGAATCCCCTGCTGGGGTCGTTTTTGAATTTCCTGCGCCAAAGCTCGAAACAATCGAAAATGGGCACTGGCCTTCATACTTCAGAAAGATCTGTCTGGGCTGAGATTTTGTTTTTCGCCACAAAAGCCAGAATCAGCAGTAAGAGCATGCATAAATAGGTAAACCACTCTCCCCAACGGGTATACAGGGTTTGTTCAGAGCGAATGGCCTGCGCGGGATCCAAAGCATAATACAAATAGGTTCGTTCCATAGGGGCAGATTGAATCCGAATTCGCCCCCAGGGGTCAATCACACCGCTGATACCTGTATTGCCTGCACGCAGCACATAGCGACTGTTTTCAAGCGCACGCAGCACTGCGTGGGCATTGTGTTGGTAGAGCGCAATCGCATCGCGGTACCAACCATCATTGGTGATAATTGCCAGAATCTGAGCGCCTTCTGAAACCGATTGACGGGCGACATGGGGGTAAACCGATTCAAAACAAATCAAAGTTCCCAATTTGCCCAAAGGGGTCTCCATCAAGGAGGCGCTGGTGCCAGGGGCGACATCGTCTTTCATGGGATTGAGGGCAGAAACCAAACTGCCAATCACAGGCAATTTGCCCAAAAAGTCGCGGAAGGGAAAGAATTCTCCAAAAGGAACCAATTGACGCTTATAATACCAGGATTTCATCTGACCTTGGGGGTCAAAGAGCACCGCCCCATTAAAAGAAGGGCTATCCCAGATTTTGCGGTCAAACATGCCCGTCAGGAAAAAGATTTGATGGGTTTGGGCAAATTTTTCAAACTGCTTTTGATGCTCCGAAAAAAAACGAACGGGTACCGGCACGGCAGACTCAGGCCAAATCACAATTTTCTGCTTGGCAGGGGGGGCTTTTTTGAGCAAATCCTGAGAAAGATCAAAATAAATCTTTTCAATCTCACCCACATTTTGCCAGAATTCTTGAGGGGTATTTCCCCATTTTTGCCCTTGCGGAATACTGCCTTGAACCAAGCCCACCAATACGCCTTCGCCGGGTTCGGCAGGCTCTGTCGAAGGCGCACTTGCCAAACGATTCCAGCCATAGCCATGCAGAGCCAAAACAAGCATGACGAGCAAGGCCAAGGGTTTAAACGCAGGATAGTGCCAGTATTTCCGGGGCTGGGGATCTGGAGCGAACTGGTCGATAAATTGAGCCAAAGCCACATTAAAAGCCACAATAATACCTGCAATCAGAATCGAACCAGTGATCGGTACAATTTGTAAAAGCGGCAAATCTTGAAACTGCGTGATCGCCAGACGGGCCCAAGGCAAAGAAACATCCCCCAGTTCCTGTGCCCATTCAAGGCAAACCCAAAGCAAAGCAGGAAGCGCAACGCGTAACCATCCCTGGGGATTAAGCCAGCCCAGAATCGCGCCAAAAAGGGCAGGCCAAAAAGACATGACCAGGCTGATGCCCAAAATTCCCCCGTAGACGATCAAAAGACTGAGTTCATTTGTTACCCCTGACAACCAAGTCAGGGGGTGTAATTCCTTGAGCCAATGGATAATGCCGATATAAAAGCCCATGCCAAAAACCCAGCCCAAAAATGCCCCTCGGCGCAGGGTCAGCGGCTCACGGTAGAGCACATGAAAAAAAGGGATCAAGGCAAACCATATCAACCAACCCGTCGAAAGGGTTGAAAAAGAAAGCGCTGCCAAAAGCCCAGAGACAATACAAAGGGGAATTTGAAAACCTTGTTTCATACAAAGTCTGCAAATTTGGCTTCTAAGAGCGGCCTGACCGTTTCAACATCTTCCTGACGTTTAACAGGTAAAAAACGTTCTGAACGCTCTACCAGAACACAGAGCGGTCTCAATTCACAGCTCAAATCGCCAGCGAGGTGTTCAAACTGAACCACATGCTGACCCTCCACGGTTTTTTCAACCGCATACCAAGGCAAGTGAAAATGATGCGTCAGTACGGCAGCCGTAAAAATATACGAAGCCGTATTGAAGACCTGAATCTGATCTTGATCGAAGTTCTTGGGAAAGAGAAACTCTTCAACCAATTGAAGGCGATGGTTGACCCGCGCAGGGGCTCCTCCCTTATCACCACTGGCCTTGGCAGCCACTTCAATCGTCATTTCACTTTCTTTTTCAATATGCAGTCCCAGCAAAAGGGAATCTGGGGTAGCTCCCAGATTGTCAATATTTGAAAAAAGCAGGTAACGTCCCCCATTTTTCAGAAAATGATCCATCAAACCCGATTTTTTAAAAGCCTCAACAAAATCCCCATGGCCACTGGTAGCACATTCTATCTGGTCGTGCAGATAGCGCACAGAACCATCACGGTAAATCCGGGGCAGATGAAACTGTTGAAACAGCTTGATTTGCTCGCGGTAACCAAACCAATCATGCGCCTCTAAAAAGTTTTCAATCAGCGCATGGGTGTGAAAACTGGTCATCAAAAACAGGGGAATATTCAGCGCTTTTAAGCTCAGGATTTTCAGCTCCAGAAAGGTTTTTTCTGCCAAGACAGGAAAAAGCGCCTTGGGCAATTCATAGGCGAAACGTGTAGCCATACCTCCAGCCAGAACAATCGCGCCGACCTGGCTGTTTTGCAAAGCTTTCTCCCCCAGAGAGATATAGCTATGGCGTTGGCTCTCGCTCAAGCTGTGAGGGTCGAGAATATCTCCGGCCTGGGGCGGCCCCACAGGCACTTTCAAGCGCAAATTATCGGGTTGTAATTCTCCCGATTTAAACTGCTCCATCAATTTTAGAAAAAGTTCAGACGTATCTGGCATGGGTTTATTCTCCTAAATGATGCACCAGGGGCACAATCACGGGCCGCCGACGCGTGAGACTGTAAATAATCCGTCCTAACATGTCTTGAATCAAGATTTCTCCTTTTTCAGAAGTTAGGGTTACGTTTTCATGCTTTTGCATATAATTGCGCAAAAGACTGGCCAATTGTTCACCCGCATTCTGGTAGAGCGTTACGGGATCGTCTTCGATAATAAAACCTTTGCTCATCAAGCGCGGAACAGATGCCAATTGCCCCTTTTCATCCAGGGTGCAAGAAGCGAAAAGGACACCGTCTTTGACCATTTTATGCCGCTCGCGCAATTCTTTGGCATCGAGGTAACCATGGCCCCGCCCGGCCACCATGATCTCACCTGCCGTCACACGTTCACTGACCTGGGCTTCAGATTCTGAAACCAAGAGATGATCGCCAAGATCCAAGAGAAAAATATTTTCTGAAGCAATGCCCACAGATTCGGCCAATTCTTTGTGGCGGGTCATTTGCCTGAATTCACCATGGGTGGGAACAAAATAACGGGGTTTAGTCAAATTCAGCATCAGCTTGAGTTCTTCCTGACTGGCATGGCCAGAAGCATGCAACCCCTTGCGGGAATCATAGAGCACCTGCGCCCCGCGTTCGATCAGCTTGTTGATATTCTGATAAATCGATCGTTCATTGCCCGGAATCGGCGTTGCCGAAATGATCACGGTATCACCCTGGCGAATCTGCACCTGATTGTATTTGCCGCTGGCCATGCGACTAAGGGCAGCCATGGGTTCGCCTTGGCTGCCGGTGGTGATAATCGCGACCTTGTCGGCAGGCAGGCTGTCGAGCACTTCCAAACTGACCACCAAGCCCTCAGGATAGGTCAAATACCCCAACTCATAGGCCTTGGCGGTAATCCGCTCCATACTGCGACCGACAAAGGCCACCTTGCGATCAAACTCAGCACAGCGATTGACCACCTGTTGAATGCGGTGAAGGCTGGAAGCAAAGGTCGCCACAATAATCCGGCCTTTGGCCCGATAAAAGGCATTGACGAAACTTTCTGCCACTTCTTTTTCAGAAATGGTATAGCCCGGCTGGGTGGCATTGGTACTGTCGGCAATCAAGAGCAAAACGCCCTGCTCGCCCAATTCTGCAAATTTGAAATAATCAGTGGGTTTTTGATCAATCGGCGTGGGGTCAAGCTTAAAATCCCCTGTAAAGACGATCGCCCCATCCGGAGTATGCACAGCCAACCCCACGGCTCCAGAAATACTGTGGCAGACATGCATAAACTCAACTTTGAAACTGCCAATCTCGGTGATCTCGCGCCCTGTAATCGGGTGAAAGAGTGATTTGTAACCTTCTTCAATATCCGTCACCCGCTCTTCGAGCAAGCCCAAAGAAAGCTCTGTGGCATAAAGGGGGGGCGGAGAATCCAGTTTTTCCATCAGAGGCACCAAACCGCCGACATGGTCTTCATGGGCATGGGTTAAGATAATGCCCGCCAGTTTTTCCTGGTTCTCAATCACATAGCTGAAATCTGGGAGCAAATAATCTACGCCATAGAGGTCTTCCCCTGGAAACTTCAAGCCACAGTCAATGATCAACATCTGCTTCTCATTGCTGACCAGCCACATATTTTTTCCGATTTCACGAATTCCCCCCAGGGGAATCACGCTGTACTGTTCTTTGATTTCTTCACTCATGCGGAAATACGTCCTTCCTGGCAGAAGGATTTCCAAATACCTTCAAGCACTTGCTTTTCTGAATCATTTAAATCAATTAAAGGCAGGCGAACTCCGCCTACGGGTTGCTCACACCAGGCCAAGGCAGCCTTGACGGGTGCCGGACTGGGAGCGCTGAAGAGGGCACGGGTTAAAGGCAAGAGCTGAAAATTTAAACGCTGAGCCGTTGCCATATCGCCTTCGGCAAAGGCCTCAATCAAGGCTTTGACTTCACGCCCTGCAAGATGACTGACCACACTGATCACCCCTTGGCCCCCCAAGGCCAGAATCGGCAGGGTCAGCGGATCGTCGCCACTGAAAACACTAAACTCAGGCAAACGGCGCAGCAATTCAGTAATAAATACCAAATCACCTGAACTGTCTTTGATCGCCACAATATTTTCATGCTCTGCCAAACGACAGACCGTTTCAACGCTCAGCGAAACCCCTGTGCGCCCCGGATGGTTATACAGAATCAGGGGGATAGAGACAGCCTGCGCAACCGCACTGAAATGGCGATAAAGCCCCTCTTGAGAGGGCTTATTATAATAGGGATTTACGACCAGCAAGGCATTTGCGCCAGCGGCTTCAGCCTCCTGTGAAAGCTGAACAGCTTCTGCTGTCGAATAGGAGCCCGTCCCTGCAATCAAGGGAACACGGCCCTTCAAGTGCTGGGAGAGGGTTTCAAAGACTTTCAGCTTTTCAGCATGGCTCAGGGTCGGGGATTCTCCCGTTGTGCCCACAGCGACCAGGGCATCAGATCCCTGGGCTATCAAATAGTCTGCGAGCTGGCACAGGCGTTCTGTATCCAATCTCAGCGCTGGGTCAAAAGGAGTAACCATGGCAGTACAAAGCTGCATATTGAGTTTCAGGCTCATGGTTTTATCGTGCCTCTTAAATTTTCGTTTTCGATCTTAATAATCAGCTTTCTGCCTCAGCCTCCAGCAAACTGGTTACTTTCAGGTCCCGATGGGTCTGAAGCAGGGTATAGTTAAATTCCATCATTTCAATCAAGGTGCTTTCCCGCTCTTGAGGCGGGCAATTTTTTAGTTTTTCGGTTAGGTTTTCAATCTGGGTAAAGAGGTGATTTTCCATATAACTCACATACTCCAGATCAGAGTCATGCTCAGAAATGCGGGGGCGAAAAAAATCACTGAGGTCCACTTCATCTTCATTGCGAACCAGATGGACGCCTCTTTGTTCAAGAATACTGCGTTGCCCCCAAAATTCGTTCAGCAAAAAACGCAGGGTCATGAGCGAGCCATGGGGCAAAAGATAGGGAGAACGCATGACCAGATACAGGGCTTCGCGAAAACTGATCGTATCGGGAACCTCAGTCAAAACCAGACTGCTTAAAGCAAAGCTGGAATCCATGGGCAGATCTTTCAGCAAATCGCGACACAGCCCTTCGACAAAGGCAAAAAATCCGGCATTCATGACGCTGTGCTGCCATTCTTCAATCTCATCTGAAAGCTCAGAGGTCATGCCCCATTCCAGCAGGGGCAAAAAATGGATAAAGAAATCAATCACCGCCCCCTGAAGGGCTTCTGAGAGTTGAAGCTCTGGGGGATGATACAACTGATGAAAGACCTGAAAGCGCTCTTCAAAGAGCTTGCGCGCATCGGGCATCAGAAAGCGTGCCAATGCGAGAAACAAATGACCTGCACTGAGCAGTTTCTGAATATCCTCAACTTGGGCACGTTCGAGGGTCAGAGATTCTTTCTGCTTGCCCATCGTTTTTCTAACAGACTCTTGATCCCGGGCCTGCTGTTTAATAATTTCATCCAGGGCCTGCTTGGAGATCGCACCCATATCAACCAGCAATTGCCCCAAGGGCTTCCCCGCCGGGCCAGTTTGCATCTGAATCGAGAGAGCTTGATTCAATTGTTCACGTTGAATCAGATTTTTTTGAATTAACAATTCACCCAAAGGTTGTTGAATGCCAATGCGGGCCTGCATAAAGGTTTCAAATTCAGCTTGGGTGAGAAAACCAGATTCAACCAGAATTTGGCCTAAAAGTCGCTCAGGATTTTGTTTTTGCATCGAAAGCGCTTGTTCAAGCTGATTCTGGGTCAGCAGGCCACTTTCTAACAATTGCTCGCCAAGGGGCTTGAGCGTATAGACGGAGAGGTTGTGCATGGCGAAAAACAAATCCTTCACGGCAAAGATGACACGGTAAACGCATCGGAGAACTGAATCAGTATACCCTGAGTCGGGGCTGCACCAAAGAGGGTCAGGGGTTGCAGGACTTCTGGCCCCTGTAGGCAGGTGTAAATAAAGCATCATTCTTGGTTGTTATGCTTCAATTCCCCATGATTTTTCAAAATACAAAGCCAGCCCTGTTACAATTAGAAAAAATGGGAAATGACAAAGTATGCATAGCCACCGTACTTCACTGAAAAGTCTTCTATTGTGTATAAGCCTGCTTTTCACTGCCTGCCAGGTCAATCATTCTCAGCAAACGCAACCCTCCCCCAGCACTGGTGAACTGAAATGGTATACCACTTGTGGCGCACCCGTCTGCGGTGCGCCCAACAGCACTCCTGGAGCCAATACCTGTGGCGATAAACAGGAAGGAATGGCCTGTAGCCAAGCAGGAGCGAGCTGTGATCTTGGCAATGATTGTCAGCAGAAACTGGTCTGTGCCAGCTCAGATCCCAAACTTCAACCCGGTGGTTGCCCGATTTCAAAGGCTGAATTCAAACACAAAATTGAAACAGTAACCCCTGCTGCACGGGCCCGTCTGGCCCAAAAACTGCAAAATTTACCCCTGGTCACCTGGCAATACCGTTTTGAACCCCAAGGCCCCCAAAGACTGGGTTTTATGATCAACAAGCACACGCCGCAGGAACTGGTCAAGCCCGATGGCAACAGTGTCGACCTCTATGGCTATCTGTCTTTGGCGGTGGCGGCGCTCCAAGAGCAGCAAAGTCAAATTCAAACTTTAGAAAACCGCATTCAGACCCTCGAAAAGCAGCTCAACCCGCCTAAATGAATATATCTGAAACGCATGGATTGAAGCAATCACACATTCCTAAAATTTTCATCCAATGACACAACTAAAGGCAAAAACTGATGCGGATTGATGCTCAGACACTAAGAGAATTAGAACTTTTCGAAGGACCAGAAGGGGGAACATCTATCTTTGATGGTTTTATACGTACTTTAACGAAAGGGGGGGAGCGTCGTCTTCGCAAGAGGTTTGAAAACCCATTGAAAACCCTTGATGAAATTCTCACGGTTCAACAAACACTACGCTTTCTCCGCCATGAACCTGAGGCCTGGCTGCCCTCTCTCTCAGGACGCCAGGAGCGTCTGATCGAAGAGTATCTATTTTCTGGCATAGAGACAGTGTCAAGCGGATGGCGTGCTCTGGCCGCTATTCAGGGATTGAAACAAACCTTTATTTATCGCCATTTTGACCAGATTGAAGTGGGTTGCCAAGAAACTTGGCGGTGCCTGAGAGATTTTCATCAACTTTGGCAACGGCATCGCCCACGTGAAAAAACGCCCTTACTAGAGAAGATTTGGGGGCAGGCAGAAATACTTTTTTCGGATCAGCAACTTCAGGCTGTTTGGAAGCCAAAGCCAAGCCTCAGTTTTGGCGATATTTTTGTTTTTGACCGCCTATTCCGGGCAAAATGTTTTAGCCAAGTCAAACAATTGATTGGACTCATTTTTGAACTGGACGCATTGACCTCTATGTCCCAAATCTGTAAGGAACTGAGACTTAATTTCCCAGAGTTTGAAAACCATTCTGAACCTCAATTGGAAATTGAAGCATTGGTACACCCGCGTTTGATTCAGGCCATTCCAAACAGTATCAAGCTCGATTCAAAGACACATTTTTTGGTTTTAACCGGCCCCAATATGGGAGGCAAAACGACCTTTCTAAAAGCTTGCGCTCTTGCTGTATATCTTGCCCACCTTGGAATGGGGGTTCCTGCTCAGAGGATGAAGCTCACATGCTTTAAGGGCCTGATGACAAGTTTGCAAAATCACGACAATCTTGAATTGGGATACAGTTATTTTTACAGCGAAGTCCGACGCGTCAAACAAGCTGCAGAACTCATTCGACAAGAAAAGCAAGTATTGGTAATCTTTGATGAACTTTTTCGCGGAACAAATTTGCAGGATGCCTTTGATGCTTCCCTCGAAATTATTCGCCGATTGAGCCTATTTCCGCAGGTTTTGTGCATACTTTCAAGCCATCTTATTGAATTGGTACCACAGATACAGAATTTGCCTGGCATGCAATTTTTCTGCTTTAAAGTCACAGTTCACAAAAACAGTTTTGACTTTGATTATCAGCTGTATCCAGGTATTTCCGAACACAAAATAGGTTTGGCGATACTCAAAAGTGAAGGCGTTCTGGAATTGCTCGAACCCTAACTAATTTTATTTGCTGTGTGATAATGCCAAAATGGTTTTCAGACCCACGTGAAAACGCACTCCGTCTTTAAATTTTGCAGACTCAGCCCGACACTCCAAGATAGCCCATCCTGCCAGGGCAAGGTAAAATAGAGAAAAATGCCCAGGAAACCAGCCATGACTTCATCTTCTTTTCAATTGCCCAAATCAGGCCGCACAAAGGCCGATCTCTTTCAGGACATGCACAAAATCAAAGAAAAGGACGTGAACTGGAAAGAGGGCAAAGTCTTCAGTCTGGTTTTTTATGCCGGAGAAGATATTCTCGAAGTGCTGAAAGAAGCCCACCAGATGTTCATGTCTGAAAACGGCTTGAACCCCGGAGCCTTTCCCAGTTTGCGCAAATTTGAAGCGGAAGTGGTCGCCATGGTGGCAGGCCTCTTGAATGGGGATTCAGAAGTGGTAGGCAATATGACCACCGGCGGAACCGAGAGCATTTTGCTGGCAGTTAAAACAGCCCGTGATTATGCCCTCAGCCGCTTTCCCGATTTAAGAGAACCCGAAATCGTTCTGCCTCTCAGTGCGCATCCTGCCTTTGAAAAAGCCTGCCATTATTTCAACCTCAAGCCCGTGCATATTCCCCTGCGGGACGACTACCGTGTTGATATTTCGGCCTTTCAACGGGCCTTGAGCAGCAAGACGGTTCTGGGCGTGGGTTCGGCCCCAGCCTATCCCCACGGTGTAATGGATCCGATTGAAGAACTTTCAGAAATTTGCCGGTCACGGGAGATTCCCTTTCACGTCGATGCCTGTGTCGGCGGGCTGATGTTGCCCTTTGTACGCAAACTGGGATATCCGATTCGTGAGTTTGATTTCCGCCTGCCCGGTGTCACCTCGATTTCAGCAGATTTACATAAATACGGCTATGCGGCCAAAGGGGCCTCGACCGTCCTTTACCGCTCAGCAGAACTCTGGCGGCATCAGTTCTATGTCTATACTGACTGGCCAGGCGGCATTTATCCCTCTCCCACCATGACCGGAACCCGTGCCGGCGGAACCATTGCCGCGGCCTGGGCTGTCATGAACTATCTGGGGGAAGAGGGCTATCTGCGCATCGCCAAAGAGGTCATGGAAGCCACCCGCTGGCTGATGCAGGAAGTGAATAAGATTGAGGGCTTACATGTGATCAGCAATCCCGAAATGAGCATTTTCGCGATTGGCTCAGAGGAATTGGATATCTATGCCGTGGGAGACGAAATGACCGTTCGGGGCTGGCATTTGGATCGCCAGCAGAATCCAGCCTGTTTGCACATGACCGTCAACCATGGCCATGTCCAGAGCACACGACAGTTTATCGCCGATTTGGAAGCTTCGGTGGCCGCAGCGCGAAAGCTGAGCTGGAGCAATGTCTCTTCAAAAGTGCAAGTCTCTTTGGTAAGAGGCCTCTCTCGCCTGCTGCCAGAAAAAGTATTCAGCCAGGTACTCTCCAAATCCAATTCGGCCGGCCCCAAAGGGGGACAGGTTCCCAAGCGAACAGCCGCCATGTATGGCATGATTGGCTCCTTGCCCAACCGGGGCGATGTGGAAGAAATGGTTCTCGACTTTATGGAAACCACCTACCGGCCCGACCCCCCTGAAGGCAAAAAAACACGTAAAAAACCCACGAAATAAACAAGGAATTTTGTAAGATGCAAATTTATCACAATCCCCGCTGCAGCAAAAGTCGTGAAACCCTAGCTCTTTTACAGGAAAAAGGTGCAAAGCCCGAAATTATTGAATACCTAAAAACACCCCCCAGCGCAAGAGAACTGGATCAGATCTGCCAAAAACTGGGAATAGAACCTCAAGCTTTGATTCGCAGCAAAGAAGCGCTTTTCAAAGAATTGGGGCTCAGTTTAAAAGATACACGCAGTCGCAACGAGTGGCTCAAAATCTTGGCGGAGCATCCCAGTTTGATCGAACGCCCAATCGTAGTGGCGGGTTCGAAAGCGGCACTGGGTCGCCCTCCTGAAAATGTACTGGACTTGATTTAAGCTTTTACTTCGGCTATCCGTTCGTTTCAGAGACGGGCACCGCCAGAAGAGTAAAACTAAAAAAATCTACTTCTTTCTGAAAATCCTGGCTTGAAAATTGTTCAGTGATAAACTCAATCAGCTCAGGTTTGGCAAACCCCTTAAAAATATGCATAAGAATGGGATAACTGAGAAAGTCTGCCTCAGGTGGATAATAGCTTGTCTCAAAGGGCTCCGTTAAACTTCGCACAAAGGGAGAATCCTTCTCAGGGAGACGGTGTTTATGAACAGCCTGCACCTGATAGCCCTGGTTTCGTAAAGCACTGTCCAGGGTTTTCAGACTAAAACGAAACAGACTTTGGGTTTGTTCCAAACTGCCACCATGGGTTTCCCAACCTTTAAGCAAAGCCACAAGCCGGGCCCAGGTCGCTATATTTTCAACAACCAGGAGAATGGGTTTTCGCCAGGAGCGAATTCTGGCCCAGGCCGCTGAAGCAAAACCCAGTTTTTCTAAGGTATGGGTAAGCAAAATGAAATCTGCAGAAGTTTGCTCTGGCAGTGGATCTGCCCAAAAGAGGCTTTCAAGACTATAATCCTGTTCCAATTGGTGTTGCAGAGGCATATCTCCCCTGTGAATCTCAGTGATACGCGAATTTACAGGAATCATTTGTCGTATCGCTGGAGCCACGCAATTTTGAAAATAATACATCTGAAGACATCGAAATACTGACTGAATCATAAGATGAAACGAAGAGCGGCGTTTAAGAGAAACAAAGGTCTCTTGGTGAAATTGAACCAACTCATCCAGACTATAATATTGATTAAGATGCAGATATTGACCTGTTTCAAGCGATTGATAGCTGAAGCTGTCCCAATTTTGATACTCAGCATCAATCAGTCCGCGCTCCTGTGCTTCAGCCCAAACAGCCGTTCCAGGCGTAGCGATCAAGGGAAAAATACCTGTCACGGGCATGATTGGACGGTTGCGATCAATAAACCAATAGGTTTTCGCCAAATCTTCACGGCTTTCAGGCGGCGCCCCAATAATAAAATACCCCCCGACATGAATTCCATATTTTCGACAAAGGTCTAGCGATTCCTGATTCCTGGCGACTGTCGATTTTTTATCTTTGAGATACCGTAAAACTGGGTCAGAACCCGCTTCAAAACCAAAAGACATGACCGCAATATTCATGCTTTTAAGAATTTGGCAATATTCCTCATCGAAAAAACTTGCTTTGGACATACAACCGAAGGTAACGCGGGTATGAAGTTTTTCAGCGCGAATTTGATCGGCGATTTCTTTAAGACGGGATTTTTTCGTCACAAAAAGATCGTCTGTAATGCGTAAATGGGTAAGATTGGGAAAGCGTCTGAGAATATCTTCAATATCCATCATGACCCTGTCTACTGAATGGTAGCGCACCAGATTGGCTGTTTTGCTGTACATGCAAAATCCACAGGTAAAAGGACATCCCCTCGAAGTTGAGAGTGCGGGCATCCAAGAAATAGTCTCATTTTCTTCGGGCCAAAAGGCTGACATCAGGGAGCGATCAGGCAAGGGCAAAGCGTCAAGGTCTGGGATGCGTTGCCCGCAAGAGGAACGCTCAAGTTGACCTGCTTCATTCCAAAAAATCAAACCCGGCAGGCTGCGAAAGGCAGTCGGATTCCATTCATTCTTCAGAAAAAGCTTGACCAGCTCTTCCATGACAAGCTCTCCCTCACCGATTACCCCCAAATCCATGCAAGAATCAAGGTTTTCAGGCAAAGAGGAGATATGGGGCCCACCCAATAAGATCGGAACTTCAGAGCCCAAGGCATTGCGAATACGTCGTGTCCCTTGCAAGGCCTGACCATAGGCATAAGTAAAGGCAGACACGCCCACCAGATCAGGTTGGCGTTGGATCAGCAAATCAGCATCGAGTTCCATAAAAATTTCTTCAATTTCAGGAAACTTCAGCTTAAGATATGCTGCAATATATCCCAAACCCAAACTGGGACCACTGTATTTGATGGTCGGATCACTGTAGCTCCCAGGCGCATAAAAGCCAATTTTCACGTTAAACTCATTACAGAACAGAATGCCTTAACTCTAGAGCAAGCAAGAGCCAGAAGACAAGCAAAGTCTGAATTTTTCAGCTGTTCAAGCGTGAATCAAAACCAACTAGCCCTTGCGTACCAAATAATGCTGAGACTCCAGTGCAGCAATCACCCCATTTTGCAGAGCTTCAATCTCTTCAGGCCCCAGGGTATGATCGGCAGCCGCAAACGTCGTCGTAAACGCCAAGCTTTTTTGATCTGCGCCCAGGTTATCCCCTCGGTAGATATCAAAGAGTTTGACCTGTTTAACCCGTTCAGGGGAAGAAGCCTTGATACAGGCCTCGACATCGGCAATCAAGGTTTTTTCAGGGCAAATCAAAGATATATCAAAGGGAACCGTAGGGTATCTCTGAACCCCAGCAAAATGGTAACCGGCCTGGGGCAGGGTCAACAGAACGGAAACATCCAGTTCCAAGAGTCCCACACCCGCTTTGATGCCAAAATTTTCTGCAATTTGGGGGTGAAGCTGAGTTAATTGGCCTATTTGGGTCTGCCCCAGAAAAATTTCAGCCGTGCGGCCAGGGTGGCTCCAAGGAGAAAGAGCATCGGCTTTTGCGGGAGGATAAACTTTCAGTTCTCCCGCCAGATTGAGTTGGGCAAGCAAATGCTCAGCCTGGCCCTTGATGGCATAGAAGGCTTGATCTGAGCCCCCTTTCCAAGCGGCATCACAGAGCAGGGCGCAAAGCGCAAAACTTTCATGTTCAAAATGCGTATTGGCCTTGGCTTCAAGCTGAAAAATACGATCCACTTCATAAATCGCAAACGCTTTCTTGAAGCGTAAATTTTCAGCTGTAATTTTGAGCATATTCGGAACCAAAGAGGTACGCATCAGGTTCTGATCAGAGGCCAGCGGATTGGCCAAAGCCAAATGCCCTTCTGACGTCAGCCCACATTGCTGCAAGAGCTTTTCACCCACAAATGCGTAATTATACACTTCACTGAAGCGCAAAGACCCAGAAAGAATCTGGCGCAAGCGCAGAATCAGCGTGTGCAGGGCACTGGGCTGAACGGGTTCAACTGGCGTGAGCGGGGCCAGCGGCGTAATATTGTCATAGCCAAAAACCCGACCGACTTCTTCGACCAAATCTTCAGGAATCGCGATATCACCCGTGGCCCGCCAGGAGGGAACACGCACCTGCAGTTGATCTTCCTGAGTTTCAACGCCAAAACCCAAACGGGTGAGAATGCCTTCAATCTGAGCTGAGGGCAGCTCTGTTCCCAGTTTGCGGTTGATCCAGCTGTAGCGGGTTTCAATCAAAGGTGTTTCATGGCTGGAACGATCGTGATCCGCCAAAGCACTCACCACCTTGGCCTGGGGACAGATCTTTTTCAGCAATTCTACAAAACGACGCACACCTGTTTCGGTCTGAACAGGATCCAAACCCTTTTCAAAGCGCATTGAGGATTCTGTGCGAATCGCCAGCTTAGCAGCCGTACGCCGCACACTGGTGGGGTGAAAATTGGCAGATTCAAGCACCATGGCTGTGGTGGAGCTATCCACTTCACTGTTGGCTCCGCCCATCACACCCGCCAAGGCCACCACCTTTTCCTGGTCGGCAATTACCAGCATATCCGAACTCAGGCTGTGTTTGCCTCCATCCAGGGCTTCAAAGGCTTCAGCTTCGGTGGCCATTCGCACCCCAATCGCGCCTTGAAGTTTGCTGCGATCAAAAGCGTGAAGGGGTTGCCCCACTTCATAGAGCACGTAATTGGTAAGGTCGACAATATTGTTGACCGATCGTGCCCCCACCGCTTCAAGACGCTCCACGAGCCAATCAGGTGAAGGGCCTACCTCAATGCCGTCTATCACCAGGGCGTTATAGCGCGGACAGAGATCGGCTGGGGCCAAAACTTCAACCGGATAAACAGGCCCGGAAGCTGGGTCTAGCACAGCCAAAGCCATGGGTTTGAGCGGTTTTTCATAGATCGCAGCGACCTCACGGGCAAAGCCATAATGCCCCCAGAGATCGGGTCGGTGGGTCAGCGATTTATTGTCGATATCAAAGACAGTATCGTTGCCATGGGCCTCACTGCCTTCGATTTCAGCAGTGGCCATGGTCAATTTCAACCCCAAAGGTTTGGGGGCATCAGGAATTTCAACGTATTCAGCAAGCCAGTGATATGAAAGTTTCATTAGAATTGCTCCAGGAACTGCAGATTTCCGCTTTGAAAATAGCGGATGTCATTGATGCCATAACGCATCATTACCAGGCGATTGAGGCCCAGACCAAAGGCAAAACCTGTATAGACTGAAGGGTCAATATCACAGGCTTTGAGAACATTGGGGTGAATCGCGCCACAGGGCAAAAGCTCCACCCAACCTTCATATTTACAGACCGGACAGCCTTCCCCGCCACAAATCAAGCAGTTAATATCCAATTCAAAACCAGGCTCCACAAAGGGAAAAAAGCCTGGCCGCAGACGCACCTTGACTTCACGCTGAAAGATTTCTTTGAGCAGTACTTTCATAACATAGATCAGGTGAGCCACGGAAATATCCTTATCCACCATCAAGCCTTCCACCTGGTAAAAGGTATTTTCGTGAGAAGCATCGGTCGCTTCATAACGAAAAACACGTCCCGGTGAAATACCGCGCAAAGGCGGAGTTTGCCCCTGCATGGCACGGATCTGGATCGATGAGGTATGCGTACGCAAGAGACGGCCATTGGTCAGCCAGAAAGTATCCTGCATATCTCGGGCCGGGTGATCGGCAGGAATATTCAGGGCTTCAAAATTGTGATAGTCATCTTCGAGTTGGGGGCCATCAAAAACCTGAAAGCCCATGGAACGGAAAATCGTTTCAATTTCGTATTGGATTTGCGTAATTGGATGCAGGTGTCCTTGCGGAGGTTGTATCCCCGGTGCGGTGACATCGATCCATTCTTTTTGATCTAGATCTGTAAACTTATTGGCTTTGAGTTGATGTTTGCGGGACTCGAGGGCCTCCTCCACGGCCTGTTTGAGGGCATTCACCAACTGTCCAGCCACAGATTTTTCTTCGGCACTGAGCTTGGCCATTTCCTGAAAAAAGGCCCGCACAGCTCCTTTTTTGCCCAGGTAATGAATACGCAAGGCTTCAAGGGTGGCTTCATCGGAAGCCGATGTAATTTCGGCAAGGGCTTGGGTTTGAAGGGTGTTGATCTGTTCTTTCATAGGGGGGTATTTTACCATGAGTCGCCTAAGATACGTGAAAATGAAACCCACTCAAGCGTGAAGACCTGAAGATGCCTGAAATAAAATATCCAGTTCATCGTTTGTTTCACGGTCGGGTAGAGCCTGTAAAACCCAAAATACTTAAGCCCAGGTTATTTTTTTTCTAACTTTAGCTTTAAACAGGCAATATTCAAACCTGTTTTTGCGATGAAATGATTATTCCAATAGCGTAGGAGATTTTCACATGAAAGTATTTGCCCGTTTACTTCCCCTGGCCCTCTTAACTGCCTGTGCAGGTCAAACCCTTCCTCCGGCCATGACCCAAGCAGCCCTCAACCCCAGTTTAAATCGCTTTTCTACCCCAGCCTTGCGCAGTTTCAGTGCGGGCACCAGCCAACGCAAATTTCCCCACGGCCTGGGATTGAACCTGCAAGGCAGTCAGCCCATGCGTGAAGATGGTCAAACCTTCTCTATTATGGCCAATCGCCCCCAAGTGGTCGATTTGCGCCCAGGATTTTCTCCCATTTATAACCAAGGGGCCACCAATGCCTGCGTCGGATTTTCTTCAATCGGAGGCTTCGGTGAATACTTCGCCCGCAAACGCGGTTGGAATATGCGTTTTTCTCCCCGTTTTCTCTGGAATATGGGTCGCAAAATGGAAGGCACCCTGGCCGAAAACACCGGCATGATGATTTCTGATGCCCAACGCATTCTGGATGCCTATGGCATGATGCCTGATCAATCCTTCCCCTTCCCTGTGCTCGATCCTGAACAGAATCCTGCCCTTTTCAACCAGTTGCTGACAGAGCAACCCAATAGTGCTCAAATTGCAGAAGCCAAGAAATTCAGATTTTCTCAAGGTTGGAAGCAAATCAATACGGTTTCAGCCATGCGTACGGCACTGGCCGATGGCAAACCCGTCGTCTTTGGGATTGCTGTTTTCAGAAGCATTGGCATGACAGGCCCCGACGGTCTGATTCCCAATCCGGGTCCCAACGATGAGTTCTTGGGCGGACACGCAGTGGTGGCAGTGGGTTATGACAATACCCGCAAGGTCTTTATTATTCGCAATTCCTGGGGCCAGGAGTGGGGAGACAAAGGCTACGGCTATCTCTCCTACGATTTCTTCCGTTCTGTTTTGAAAGTTGCTCCGGCCTACGCTGGCTTTACTGTCAAATAAATTACAGCTACTGAAAAATTCAATACCAAGAGGCTCTTTCGGGGGCCTCTTGATGTATGCATCTAAATCTAAACTATTCTCCTGATTTCAGAAACAGAAACTGCTCCACGCAAAACAAATCAGCAGGTTGCTCAACCGATTATGAATACTAATTTAGTGGGTTCTTTATGCTTGAACCTGCTCAATCAAAGCTGAGCTTTAAAAAGCGAAAAAGTTGAGCGATGATTTACAATTCAAGTTCAGCAAGGGCCTTCAAGCTATTTAAACGCTCTCCCAAACGGGTGTTTCGGCGGCGCAGCCGATCATTTCTGACCGCAAGCTCCACCGCCTGCGGATCCCCCAAAAGGATCAACAGGCGTTTGGCGCGGGTCATGCCTGTATAGAGCAGGTTGCGCTGCAACATGACATGGTGCTGACGGGTCAAGACCATGACCACCACAGAGAATTCAGCCCCCTGGGCCTTGTGAATGGTCAAAGCATAGGCCAAATCCAGTTCCTGCAAATGCTCGTCTTCTAAGATTAAAGTCTTGTCGGCAAAGGCCACTTCCAGTTGCCTGTTCTCAGCATCCAGGCTAAGAATCTTGCCCAAATCCCCATTAAAAATTTCCTGATCATAGTTATTTTTAAGTTGAATCACCCGGTCACCCGGTCGAAAGACATGGTTGCCCAGTTTTAATTCGGGTTTTTCAGCAGCGGGGGGATTCAAAGCCTCCTGGAGCACAAGATTGAGAGCTTGGGTACCGATTGGCCCCCTGCGCATGGGGCACAGCACCTGCAGATCATCGAGGGCATGACCAGCTGCGGGCAAACGGCGCGAAACCAAATCCTGCAATTGGGCGAGTGTCTCCTCAGGAAACTGGGTAGGAATAAAAAATGCATCTTCCTCACGGTGACGTCCTGCTGGTGGCAGGAGCACAGGCGCTTCGCCATGGTTGACCCTGTGGGCATTGCTGACAATTCGACTGGCCTGGGCCTGGCGATAAATTTCTGTCAAATGCACTGAAGGCACTCCCCCAGAGCCAATCAATTCAGCCAATACAGCCCCAGGCCCCACAGAGGGCAATTGATCGGCATCGCCAATCAGAATCAGACGGGTTTGATCCGTGAGGGCCTGAAGCAAATCCGCAAAGAGTTCCATATCCACCATCGAAACTTCATCCAAGAGAATCAAATCGGTACTGAGTGGATTGCTGGCGTCGCGCTGAAAACTGCGACTGTGGGGGTCAAACTCAAGCAATCGGTGAAGCGTTAAGGCCTCTTCTCCCGTCACCTCACTGAGACGTCGGGCCGCTCTTCCGGTGGGAGAAGCCAATTTAAACCTGCGCTTGTGGTCCTGAAACCAGGCGAGGATCGCCTTACTCACAGTGGTTTTTCCGGTTCCAGGCCCCCCTGTTAAAATAAAGACCTTGTTTTGAATCGCCTCACGAATGGCTAATTTCTGGCCTTCAGCAAACTGCATCTGATGGGTTTGTTCGTAGGTCTGCACCCAAGTTTCAAAGGCCTCTGGCTCGAGGGGTTCTGGATGGGCCAAAAGCGCCATGAGTCGCTCAGCACTTTCCTGTTCGGCCTCACCATATTTCATTAGGTAAATATCATACAGTGGTTTTTGACCCGCTTCTGTTTTGCGGGGCTCAGGCCAAAGTTCGCGTTTTTCCATCAGCAAATCAAGCGCTGGCACCAAAGCGACCGGTTTGACACGCAACAAACGTTCACCACTTGCGATCAGGTTTTCAAGTGGAAGATAGAGATGCCCCTCTCGACTGGCCTGGTGTAGTAAATGCTTCAGCCCGGCCTGAACCCGTTCGGGCTGCTCGGGTTGCCAGGGAAGCCCCTGTCTTTCAGCCAGATTCTTGGCGAAGGCATCCGCCTTTTCAAAGCCAAGGCCCCAAAAACGACTCAAATCATAGGGGCGGGTCTGTAAAAAATTGAGCGTTCCGGCTCCGTACTCTTTAAACAGACGGGGGCCCAAGCTCGCAGAGAGACCATGGGCCTGTAGAAACTGCACGATCGGATGCAGACCCCGGTGCGCTTGCCAGCTCTGCATAATCTGTTCGCGTTTGCGCGTACCAATCGAAGGCACTTCTTCCAGTCGCTCGGGTTGAAGATCCAAAATCATCAAGGTCTCTTCGCCAAAATGGCGCACGATTTTATGGGCCGTTGCGGGCCCAATGCCTTTGATCAAGCCCGTTGCCAAGAAATCCTCAATGCCCTCAGAGCTGGTGGGCATGACGGTCTCATAAAACTGAACCTTGAATTGTTTGCCAAAACGGGGGTGGCGAATCCATTGTCCTTGAAAGCGCAGCAGATCTTTTTCTTTGACCAGGGGCATTTCACCCACCACGGTGACCACCACCTGGGTCTCCAAATCTTTGCATTGCAGCACGGTATACCCCGATTCTGGAGATTGAAAACTGATCTCCCGAACCCGGCCCTCAAAAGTATGGAGAGTAGCAGATGAGACTGGGGACATGGTATTCACTATAGCGAAAAACAGCAGGCTGTACAACGCTGTATGCAGAGAAAGACGGGCAGAATTTTCTCAGGTATACTGATGCAACAAATAGCAAGCTCAAGAAGCGAAATTTTTCAATGAGGAAACGTCCCCAATGGCCGGAAGCAGTCTATTAGCTCTGATTGATGATATTGCCACGATTCTGGATGACGTGGCCGCCATGACCAAGGTCGCAGCCCAAAAAACAGCAGGCGTTTTGGGAGATGATCTGGCTCTGAACGCAGAACAAGTGGCAGGTGTACGTGCAGAACGCGAACTGCCTGTGGTCTGGGCTGTTGGGGTCGGCTCACTCAAAAACAAAATTGTCCTGATCCCCCTTGCGCTTTTGATCAGCGCCTTCGCTCCCTGGGCCGTCACCCCCCTGCTGATGTTGGGAGGTGCCTATCTTTGCTACGAAGGTGTTGAAAAACTTGCACATAAATTTTTACACAGCGCAGAAGAAGACGCCGCGCATGAAGCTGAATTGGCCGAAGCACTTGAAGATCCCCAAGTGGATCTGGCTGCACTCGAAAAAGAAAAAATCAAAGGGGCCATTCGCACCGATTTTATTCTTTCAGCTGAAATCATTACGATTGCACTGGGAACCGTTGCCACAGCCCCATTTATGAGCCGTCTGCTCGTCTTGTCAGGGGTCGGCTTCTTGATGACGATTGGCGTCTACGGGATTGTCGCTGGCATCGTTAAACTCGATGATATCGGGCTCTATCTCTGCAAAGACACCCCCAAGGGGCCTGCCCCGGCGTTTAACCGCATGATCGGCAAAGGCTTGGTTCTGGCAGCCCCCCGCCTGATGAAACTTCTTGCGATTTTGGGAACCATTGCCATGTTTACGGTCGGGGGCGGAATCCTGACCCATGGGATTCACAGTGTACATGACTGGATTCATGCCTTTGCGCATGGAACTCATGAGATTCCCCAAATTGGACATTTCCTTGAAGGGCTGTTGCCAACGGTTCTGGATGCCCTTTTTGGTATTGTGGCTGGCATTGTGGTTCTGCTTGCGGTTACTGGCCTGAGCAAAATCAAAGCAGCAGGCAAAGCAAAACCGTCCCAGAGCTAAGCCAAGCCAGTTCACAGCCTGAAGCCCCGTTTCAAAGCTCTCGGGTATAATAGGGATATTGAAAGTGAATTGAGGAGTTGCCCATGACAGAAGATTTGCGTGCAAAACTTGGCCCTTTAGCTGCTCTTGCCGGCGTATGGGAAGGCAGCAAGGGAGACGATATTGCCCCCAGTGATGACCGTGGCATCGAAAACAATAAATACCGTGAGCATCTTGTACTTGAACCCTTTGGCCCCGTCGACAACCATGAACAGCAACTCTATGGCCTGCGCTATACCACCATGGCCTGGCGTCTTGAAGCACAGGATTCTTTCCACGATGAAGTGGGCTATTGGCTTTGGGATCCTGCCGAGAAACAGGTCATGCGCTGTTTTATCGTTCCCCGTGGCGTGACCGTTCTGGCTGGGGGCACAGTGGAGCCCGATGCCAAAGCTTTTAAACTCAGTGCCGAGCTGGGTTCCGAAACCTATGGTATCTGTTCCAATCGCTTTCTCGATCGCGAATTTAAAACCCTTCGCTATGATTTAAGCGTGACCGTTCATGAAGATGGCAGTTTCAGCTACCTTGAAGACACCCAAATGAAAATGAAAGGCCGTGATGAAATTTTTCATCATACCGATCAAAACACCCTGAAAAAAATCAGTGACTGAATCCTTCTCTTTTCGCCTGATGGAAGATCAGGCGAAAATTCTCAAGCATTACCAGGGGGGCCACTGTGCTGTTCTGGCAGCTCCAGGGGCGGGTAAAACCACCTTGATTTCCCATTTGGTGGCCGATTGGGTACAAAACAAAAAAATTCCTGCCCGCCGAATTCTGGTCTTGACCTTTACCGAAAGTGCGGCAAGCGAATTTGAAACCCGCACCCAAAATCTCTTGCAGGGGCAAATTGCCCAGCCTGTATTTTCAACGATTCACGCCTTTTGCAATAAAATCTTAAGGCAGCTGCATTCTGCCTATAGCCAGAGGGAAGTCTTAACCGAAGAGCGCAAATATGCGCTGGTTGAAGAAATTCTGGCCCAACTGCATTTGGGGCACTCTCAACTGGACTATGTGCGCATGACCGCAGATATTCTCTTGCCCCGCTATCGCCACAAACCTTTCAGAAAACCCATTCATGCCCTTGAAGAAGTCGGGGATCTGACAGGGGTTCCCAGTGAACACCAGGAATTGCTTTTTTATCTGCCACAAATTTTAGAAAAATATCAAATTTTACTCGCCGAAGCACAGTTCATTGATTACGATATGATGATCACAGAAACCCACAGACTGCTGCTCGAACATCCCTTTGCGCTTCAACATTTGCAGGTGCGTTATCCCTGGATTATTGAAGACGAAGCTCAGGATTCAAATCCTACGCAAAGTGCAGTGCTTGAACTTTTAGCTGGAGAAAAGGGCAATCTTTTGCGCGTGGGTGACCCCAATCAAAGCATTTATGGTTTCAATGGCGCAGACTATCGCCGTCTGACTCAATTTGCCGAGCGCTCAACAAGTTTTCCCATGGGGCAGAGCAACCGCTCCTCAGCCCCTTTGATGGCCCTCGCCAATGCCTATTTGAAGCACTATGCTCAAGCCTTTCCTTCGCAGGTTGAAATTCGGGCTGGCCTTAAGAATCCTGAGCCAGGCTGGATATGGATCAAAGAGTATCCCAGCCTCAACAAAGAAATTACGGCCCTTGCACAGGCTTGCCAAACCCTTCTGGAGCAAAACCAAACCCTGGCCATTCTCTGCCGCACCAATCTGAGCTGTGTCTGGCTTCAGCAGGAACTCAGTCAGGCCCAATTGCCCCTTCAACTACACAATGAAAGTCTGGGACATTTTTTTCGCTCTCCGCTGATTCATGTCTTGCGGGATCTGTTCAAATACCTCTTAAAACCTGATGATTTTCCCAACCTGCAACAATTTCTCTGTGGCTGGGGTTATCCCCGAGCAGCCTTGAATGCACTTTTTGCAAATCACAGTGTACGGGAAGGACTTGAGGCCTTGGCCCAGGGCAGCCTCTATACCCCTGAGTTGGAGCGCGAAAGTTGGCAAAGCTTGCAGCGCTTGGCACAGGATCTTTTATACCTGATTCACCATCTGCATTATCCTGTCTCCTATCTCTTGGAATGGATCGCTGGCCATCTGCTTTCAGAGAACCGGGACCAATTTCAAATAAGACTCTTGCATCAACTCTGGCTCAAAACCCGTTGGAACAGCTCGGCACAATCACTTGAAGCATTTTTACATTGGTTAGAAAAAACGGGCCTGCGTAAAATTCGACAGATCATGGCCCCTCAAGAAGAAGAGGCGCAACTGACAGCCCCTGGCAAGGTTCATTTATTAACCGTCCACCGCGCCAAGGGCCTCGAATGGGATGCTGTCCTCATGCCCCTTTTCCAATTTGGTCAGCCCTTCAGCTCGCAGGATCAGGAATTGCGAACCCTGCTGGCGGCACTTCAGGAGGGCCTTCCCTACCAAGCGATGTTGGATACGCTCGCCCTCGAAGAAGAAACAGAAAGTATCCGCTTGGTCTATGTCGCACTCACCCGCGCGAGGCGTTTTCTGATGCTAAGTTGCAGCCGCGAACGTAAGCCAGAAGCCGGGCTGTGGCAAGCTCCAGCCTCGCCCCTGTTTCAAAGCCTGCGTAACTGGTATACAATGCACAAAGCGGATTCAGACCAATCTTAATTCGTACCCAACCTTGCGGAGGTGATCTTCATGAGTCAGACAGAAGCAGATATTCCTGCAGATGCAGAGCGAAAACGCCTTCGTTGCCGGTATTGCCACAAGAATAATGCCTATTGGGATAATCATGATAAGGCCCCCAACTGCCGGCGTTGTAAACTTCCCCTTTCTGAAGAACCGCATTTAAAATGGCAGTTTGTGGATCCCGATGCCTATGCCCATCCACTCGATCGCCAGGCCCTTCAAGCCCTGCGTCAGATCCCCGGCATCGATATGATCTTGAAAAAACTTTTGGCCCTGACCGTTGAGCGCATGATACGTGTAGCGTGCAATGCCAACAGTCTTCAAGTGGGGCCCGATCAATTCCCTGATTTGGATGCAAAACTTGAGGTTGTCTGTCAAACCCTCAATGTGAGAAAACCAAAACTCTATGTTTCTGTCACCGATAATTTTGGTGGCATCGCCATGAATGCCGAGACTTCTGGCACTGAAGATCCCTTTATCATCATTTATGCCGGACTTTTGGAGCGCTTAAGTGATGAAGAATTACTGGCCGTTTTGGCCCATGAAGTCGGCCATATCCACTGCCAACACCTGCTCTACCGCGCTGCGGCGATTACCTTGCTGCTGATCACCCAAGGTGTTTTAAATGCGGCTGGAATTGGCGCTATTTTAGGCACAATTGGCATGCCGATCCAAATGGCACTTCTCATGTGGAGCCAAAAAGCAGAACTAAGCTGTGATCGGGCTGCCTTACTGGTAACCCAAAACCCCCGTGTGGTCATGAGCGCACTCATGAAATTGGCAGGGGGAAGCCTCAAGGGAGAAGCCAATCTGGATGCCTTTATCAAACAAGCCAAAGAATTTGAACGCGCCTATGAAGAGGATTTTCTGGATAAGTTTTGGACTCTGATGCTTGCCAGCCGTTCCACCCATCCCTTTCCCGTCTGGAGAATATCTGAAATTATCAAATGGACCGAAGATCTTTCGCCCAAAAGCTACCAGGCCTTGCTGCGGTCTGAAAAACAAATTCTTCCCCCTGAGCCCTGAACCCAGTAAACTGGCGTATGCTTAAACATTCGATCGAAAATCCTGAGCGCATTCAAAGCGCATTGACGGGCTGTCTTTTGGGCACTGCTTTAGGCGATGCACTGGGCTTGCCAAGCGAAGGCCTCTCCTATCGGCGCCAACATGCCATGTTTCCTGACCTGGAGCACTATCATTTTATTTTTCGCCGTGGCATGTTCTCAGATGATACGGAACATCTGACCTTGGTGGCCCAGGCCTTGATTGGTGCCCAAGGCAACCCAGCCGTATTTGCACGCAAGCTTTCCTGGAAACTGCGCTTTTGGCTCTTGGGCTTGCCAGCTGGCATTGGGCTCTCCACCCTGCAGGGAATCATCAGACTCTGGTTGGGAATCAGCCCGCTTGAATCCGGTGTTTTTTCAGCGGGAAACGGCCCCGCCATGCGCGCCTCGCTTTTGGGAATCTTATTTTTAGAAGAACCCGATGTTTTAAAACACTATAATCGGATCTCAACCCGCATGACCCATACCGATCCCCGTGCCGAATTTGGCGCCTTGGTATTGGCAGTGGCAGCAGGCATGGCCGCGCGTTCAGATCATGTGGAGCCCAGAGAATTTTATCAGCAAATCCGCCAGATTTTGCCTGAAGAAGCCCATGATTTACTCTTGCTGATGGAGCAAGCGGTTCGCAATTTCGAAGCACGCAAAACCCTGTCTGAATTTTTAGCCGGACTCAAATGTGAAAATGGAATTTCTGGCTATATCTATCACACAGTCCCCGCCGTAATTTATACTTGGTTTAAAAACCAGGGCAATTTTCGCCGGGGGGTCAGCGATATCATCCGATGTGGCGGTGATACAGATACCACAGGCGCACTCTTGGGGGGAATCATTGGCGCACAGATCGGCCATGAAAAGCTGCCCTCAGAACTTTTGAAACGACTTTGGGAATGGCCCCGCAATGTTGAATGGATTCAAGCGCTGGGTGAACGTCTGGGGCAAACCTGTCTGCTGGGAGAACCCCAACCTGAACTGCCACTCAATTGGCCAGGAGTCTTGTTGCGCAATTTCGTTTTTCTCTTGATCGTGATTATTCACGGTTTTAGAAGGTTTTTACCCCCCTATAAATAGCTTTCTGACTTTACGTCTAAATTGTAAGAAAGCTACAATAGAAGAATCTGGATCAAGCAAAATCGAGGAATCATCTATGCGTTATGCTCATCTGCCCCTGAAGACCGCCCTCAGTCTCCTGCTCATCAGCAGCATGGCGGCTTGCCAAATTCCAGTAAATGGCCCCATAGCCACTGGCCAGATGGTGTTTAAATTTCAACTGCCTGAGCAGGCCCAACACAATTTCGCCATTCAGGCCATCCCCCCTGAAACGCTCAGCTTTGAAATTCAGATTTCTGGAGCCGGGCTCTCTGAAGCCAAAATAGTCAAAGTAGCTTTCACAGCCAAAGAATCACAAGTTTCCCACACTGTCACAGATCTCCCCACGGGGGCCAAGACCGTCAAGATTCTGGCTTATGATCAAAACAAAACCTTGGCTACTGCCACTCAAGACGTAGAAATAACCGCCTCACAAACCACACAGGCGATCTTTGAACTCAAATCAAATCTTCACGATCTTGATTTGAAATTGCCCCAAAATCCCCCCATCGAAATTCAAACCGAAATGAAAATTTCAGGGGATGGCTATTTAAGTAGCGCAACGCTGAAGGGTAAGTTTTTACCAGGCAACAATACTCTCAATTTCAAAGATATCCCCGCAGGCAACCAAAAACTCAGTTTGACATTCAGTCTTCAATTAACGGGTCGCACCCTCACCTCCTCGCCTTTGGAACGTGATCTGAAGGGCAATTCAGGCGAAACCAGCACCCTTTCGCTCAGTTTGAATCAGATTGCCAATGCCTTTATTCCTAGCCTGCTGGCCATCAACCCTGCTGAATTGAAAAGTCTGATCAATGAAATTCCTGAAGAATTAATGGCCGTTCTGCGCGCCAACGCGGCTTTGGCAGCCCTGCTCAATACCCAGCCCAGTGCCAGCCCCACGCCTCAATCCAGTGCAACACCCAGTGCCCAACCCAGCCCTGAGCCCACTCCGACCCCCACGCCTCAACCCCGCGCCTTGAATCTTGAAGTGATAGACGGCCGTGTGATTTTCCGATCGATTCAAATCTTGAAGGAAAATGTAGAAACTCTGGTCGGTGCAACCGCAGACAGAGATGTGGTTCTGCTTCGCCCGGATGTTTCTATTCAGGTTGCAGAAGGTCAGGTCATGCATGCTGCCGCCATTCGCTTGAGCTATAATGGCCCCGACAAGCCAGAAGTCAGTTTGCAGATCAGAAGCTTGGATATTCCCGACCTGCCTGTGAACTCGAAGGTTTTCCCCAGCCAGCTCACCACCAAAGGGATTTTGCCGAACCGCTACAATGCCTTGCTCTTCCTGCTACAGGAAGATGGCACGCCACCCACACTCACCCCAGCGGGTCGCTACCGCCTGACCATTACGGTCAAAGCCAATGGGGGCAAAATTGAAAAGCAGGCCAGCTTCGAAGTCAATGTCACCCCCACAGCACCTTAAGGTTTTAAATCCTTTAAAGCCTCTTGTGCTTTGGCATAATCAGGCTTGAGCGCCAAAGCCCGACTGAATTCAGATCGGGCTTTGTCTATTTGATTGCTCTTTTGATAATAGACGCCCAGATTATAATGCACCACTGCATTCTGGGGCTCTAAAGCCAAGGCTTTCTGAAGATAACTCAGGGCTTTTTCTCGATTGCCAAGAATCAGAAAATTCTGGCCGATATCATTATAAACAGCGGCAGAGCCCTGCCCTTTCTGCTCTTGGGCCAGGAGATAGAGCAGGCGATAGTTTGCCAGGATTTCATTGTCTTTGGCATAGCCTGGAGCCCCTTGCATAAAGGCTGTGAAATGAACCAAGGCCCCACTGAAATCATTTTTCTGATAGAGAATATCCGCCATTTCACGCTGGGCAAAGGCGCGGGTCAGATCCATGATCGCCTGATTGGCAATCACTGCCTGATAGGTTTGATAAGCCAAATCCAATTGATTCGCACGCTTATAGGTATCGGCCTTGAGTTTTAAAACAATTCCATAGCTGATCTTGGCTTCTGAAGTGTCGGTCAAAAGATGGTATTTTTCAGCCAACTCAAATTCTTGAATGGCTTCATCATAGCGTTTCAAGCGCAAATACACGGTGCCTGCGGTTTGGTAAACATGCCCATTTAAAGGAGCCTCCTCACGGGCCAGCTTAAACGTCGCTTCAAAAGCTGGAATATCTTTAAACTGCTGCTGGTAAATTTCCATCAGCAAAATCCGGGCATAAATTAAATTGGGCTGAAGTTTCAAGGCTTTTAAGCATTGCGCCAGGGCCTTGTCTTTGTCAATAAAGCGCAGAGAATTAGCACTGAGATAGAGCAAAATCGGATTGTCTGGGTCTATTGCCTCAATCCGTTCAAGATATTTCTTCGCGGCAGGCAGATCTCCTTTTATCAAGTTGAAAGAAGAAAGCAACATCAACACAGGCACATTGTCAGGACGCTTTTCAAGCGCCTGCTCTAAAAGCCGGAAAGCGGGTGAGAGGTCGGTTGAAGGCTCGGCAATAAATTTATACACGTATTGAGAAGCCAGGGTCATTTTGATCAGGGGGTCATCAAAATCTGCTCCCAACTCTTTCATTTCGGCCTGCATCGACTCGAACATTGAAGGGCTGAATTTATTGAAATCAGGATGCCTTAAGCCCAAATACCAAATGATATTCTTACTTGAGTTCTCAATTTCAACCGATTTTTTCGCATCCGCCAGGGCCTCTTCATTCCGGTTCAAGGCATTTAAAGCCTTGGCACGCGCACGCCAAGCAACTGAAAGATCCGGTTGGAGTTTCAAGGCCTGATCCGCACAGCGCAGTGCCTCTGGCCCGTCCTCCTGATGATTTGTCTGGCTCCACTGCCCTTTCAATTGAGCCCGGCTTGCAAGCGATTCCGCCAAACCCGCCCAAGCCAAAGCATAATTGGGATCTTCCTGAATTGCAGCCCGATAATTCTGAATCGCTTCGCTCAGGGTTTGCTCTCCCACCAAAAAATCTTCTCGCTCTTTGGCCTTCAAATAATACTCCTGGGCCTTGGTTGAACGGGTCGCGGCGATAGAAGATTTCATCTTCTGAATTTCATCGGCTTTGCGCTCTACCTGAAGCTTATCCACCAATTGGTCAGCCAGGTTCTGCTGCAATTCAAAGAGTTGTTCAAAACTCCCTTGGACTTGGGTCAGCGTTGAAGCATCAATCTCGCCCGTCTGCACCCGAATCAATCTTGCATTGACTTGAATTCTGCTGCCCACTTTCTGAAAGGAGCCCGTGACCATATAGTCTGCGCCCACCAACTTGCCAATTTGCGGCGCTTTATCAGGATCTGCCATCAAGGTCTGCATAAAGGCCTGTTCTTTGATCACCTGGGCCAATTCCGCACGCTCAACCAATTGCAAGGACTTTACCCGGCCCAAGCCCATCAAAAGACTTTCTGAAAAACTATCCCGCAACCAATTATCTGCTGCCTGTTGGGTCAAATTGCGAAAGGGCAATATCATCACACGTCGCTCATGGTCTGCGGCCTGTACCCCAGGAGCAAAAAAAGCTGTCAAACTAAGTGAAAGCAAAAGACCTGTCAGTGATTTCTTTTTCATCGTTTTATCCAAGTTTTCAATCGACTTTTTTCAAGTATACTCCTTCTGGAAAGCCCCAAAAGATAAATACACTCAGGCTTAAAACTGAGAGGCAAAAAATGCAGCCCTTTCTTCAAAACAAAAAAAGAAACAGCCCCCTTTCGGAGGCTGTTTATTCATAAAGCTTGACTTATCTCAGTGCAGCAGCTGCGCTGACAATGCCATAACCCGATTCATTGTCTTTGCCAGGAGCACCGACATCAATCGCGGTTTTTTCAAGGTGCTGACGCACTTGTTTTGCAGTCCATTCGGGGTGGCGGCTCCAGACCAGAGCGGCAATCCCTGAAACCAGGGGGGTGGCCATGGAAGTGCCTTGCAGGAAGGCATAGTTCTGGGCATAACCATAATCATTCAGAGGCACCTTGTAGGTCGGTGTGGTGGCCATGATCTGAACACCCGGTGCAGAAACACTCAGCTCTTTACCATAGCAGGAGAACTTGGCACGTTTGTTCTGTTGATCACTGGCGGCTACGGCCATATAGTAGTCATCAATACGGGCAGGAGTGCCAACAGCCGTATTGCTATTGCCTGCTGCGGCAATCAGCAGCGCACCTTTTTTAGTCGCCCAATAGCCAACAGCAGAGGAAATTAAATCTGTGACAGCAGGGCCACCCAGACTGAGGTTCACGATTTTAGCACCCATATCTACTGAGTGTTTGATCCCACCCGCAATGGCAAACAGGCTGCCTCCGCCTTTGGCACTGAGTACTTTCACAGCCAAAACCTTCACATTGGGAGCCGCGCCAGATACGCCGATGCCATTATTGGCAACAGCAGCAATAATTCCAGCAACGTGGGTTCCATGGCCGAAACTGTCGATGGGATCGAGACCATCAGCAGATTCCTTTGTGAAATCTTTGCCTTTAATGGTATTGGCTTTCAAATCAGGGTGATTATAGTCAACACCTGTATCCACAACAGAAACAAGCAGATCAGAATTGCCCATGGAAGCGTTCCAGGCATCCAGTGCGCCTACATGGGGGAGATGCCACTGTTGTTCAAACAAGGGATCATTGGGAGCAGCTACCGCAGGGCGGCCATTGCCACGGGGAGCAGGAGGAATACTCTGAGCGATGCTGATAAAATAATTGGGCTGTGCAAATTCCACATTGGGATCCTGGCTAAACTGACGCACCAAATCTTCAGTATTGCGATTGGTGCTTTCAACGAGATAAACGCGGGTGTCCAGATCAAAGGATTCTACCGCACGGGCAGATGAACGGGATAAAGTCTGAAGAAAACCTTGCGCATTGCGTACTTTAACGATGGCCTGGTTGGGAATCACTTTGGCGCGGGAATCGGTATTAAAAATCTTGGAAGCGGGTGCAGAAGCACTCTGACGGTTCAAAAGCGCGGGATTGTTCTGCGCACTGAGAAGGGGGCCAGCGACAGGGCTACAAGCGGCGAGTAAACTTGTGGTGAGTGCTGCGCTGATCAATTGATTCATTTTAGACTTCATGCGGGGGACTCCTGAACTGAAAATAATAATTTAGGGTAACATTTTTATGTAGATTTGGCAAAATTCACGGAACTTGCAGGGTGAATCCTGAAAAAAAAGCCCGGAAAACGCTTCCGGGCTTCCGGTTCGAGATCTCAGAAAACGTAGCGTTTCAGACGTTTTCCGAAGGGCCTTATTTCAGGCTCAGGGTCAAAATCAGTTATTGCTGACGCCTGCACTGTGCAGGAGTTCGGTGGTTTTATTAATAATCGCGGCCTGTGCGCCGGTTTTTTGCATAACTTTCTGGCTGGCATAGCTTGCGCCCCAGCCTACCAACATGCCACCCACCATCACGGGGAAGGAAGAGGCACCCGCTTTGGCCAAAGCAAAGACGGCTACGTTATTGGCAACTGAGCTGACACCACTGCTGACAGCAGAGGTCGCCACATCGCCCACCACACGGCCACCGGCTTCTGCCAGGGTGGCTTTGCCACGGAAAGCTGACCAGCCATTGCGCACGGTAGAGGTCACTGCGCGTTGAATCACTGCACGTTTTACAGAGGCACCTACATTGCCATAATCGGTGACCACTTGGCCGTTCATTTGGCGATCCATGGCAGATTTGGTATCGACATAGGCGTTAAACATGCCCAAAACGGCACCTTCAAGACCATTGGACTGACGGATATAAATATCGGTGGTGCTGAAATCATTTGATTTTGTAGCGGCAGCTTTGCCAATGATATGAGCATCGGAATGAACAGGGGTAATGGTACTGTTTTTGGTAAGAATCGGAGTGACAGGAGTAGAAGAAACGCTTTGAATTGGCATAAAAAAAGACCCTTTCTTAATTAAGCAAATATATCTCGAATAAACCTTTGATAGATCTATTATATTAAGTCGAGATTAAAACTTGCTTAAATCATTAAGAAAAAATTAAACTTTCATCTCTTTTTTATCTTCAAATTTTAAAAGAATCTTATCACCACTGCATTTTAGCCCTCTTAATTAAAGGTTAATTTCTTTTTCAAAATGCAGTTAAGAATTCACGAAAAAGTTATAAACACCTCAATAATCAAATCCACTGTTGCCAATAAACTCTCTTAAGATCGAAGTCGGAGGAACATGATCGGGATAGAGGGCCACAAACAATCCAATCAGCTTTTGCAGGCGGTAAGCCGTTGCATAGGCCGGATGGTCATGGGGAACTTCCAATAAATACCGTTCAGCATAGACCTTTAAAACAGACAATTCGTAAATCAAAGACGTATCAAAAATCAAATCTGCCTGACTGACAAAGGGAAAAATATGTTTATGCTCCCCTTCACGAACGGAGGGCCAGCGCAGAATGCTATCGGCCGCATTGGTAGCCCGGCTGTGTCGATCTCTTACAATTCTGCGCAAGAGGCGAAGATCTGAAGGATTAACCCGGCTGTGTTCATCCAAGGAAAGCGAGGCCATGGGTTGAATAAAGATCCTGAACAGTTGGTCTTCGGGCACTTGGTTCTTGAGCAGTTTGGGATTCAGGCCGTGAATGCCTTCCAAAAGCAAGATATTATCTGATCCCAATTTCAAGCGCGGCCCCCCTTCAGGCATACTCAATCCTTTGGGAAAATCATAATGCGCAGTAGCCACCTCTTCCCCAGCCAAAAGCCTTGAGAGATGTTCTGAGAGCAAATCCGTATTGAGCGCTTCAAGACATTCATAGTCATACTCTCCATTTTGATCCAGCGGCGTCTCTTCACGGTTGACATAATAATCATCCAGCGAAATATTCAGGGGACGCAGTCCATTGACCTGCAATTGCACAGAGAGACGTTTAATAAAGGTGGTTTTGCCTGATGAAGAAGGACCGGCAATACAGATAATCCGAATCTGTTCCCGCTCCTCACCAATACGATCCGCAATCTGGCTGATGCGTTTCTCATGAAAGCCCTCGGCCACGCGTATCAATTGAGAGACCTCCCCATTGATACAGGCACGGTTAAATTCTCCAATACTGGCGATCTTCATCGACTCAAGCCAACGGATATTGTCCTGCATCAAATGGGCATAAGAAGCCAGATCATCGGCAGAGGGCCCTTCGCTCGAGGTCGTGAGGATCAGCCCGCCCTGACTGCCCGCTTGAACGTGGATTTTGCGCAAATAGCCTGCATGGGGCAAAAGCGGCCCACTGCTTACCGCGTAAAACTCACCGCAACTCACCAAAGAAATCCGGCTATTGCGATAGGTCTGTGCCAGAGCGGCCGCTTCACGCCGATCATTTTCGCTAAAAAAGGGAATGGCTTCTTCCAGCGCCCACCATTCATGGCGAAAACTTTTTTTCTGACGAATCATTTCTTCCATCATGCCCTGAATTGCTTGAGCCAATACAACCGTTGATTCAGTTGGGGAATTTTCAACGCGAATCCATTGCGTGCTGCCAACCGACAAGGCCATGCTCAGTTTAATACCGGGATAGAGGCGGTGCGCTGCTTCAAGCAAAAGCAGGGCAGCACTGTGACGAAAAATCCGCTCACCCTCCCAGTGTGCAACGGTCAATGGCTCCAAATAGGCATCCGACATCATGGGCGTATTCAGAGAAACGCATTTGTGGTTGACCAAGGCAGCCACCACAGGACAGCCATCTACCTCTTTGGGCAAAAGGGTTTGGGCCTGCGTTCCCGTCGGCACTTCAAAGGGATGGGGTTGCCCTGCAATCTGAATCGTCACGTTCAAACGCCGGGGCAAGGAACGCTCCTGGCTCAAGCGCCCAAAACTGTCGGTCATATCGGTCAGCTGCAAACCCAGTAAACTGATCAATATTTCAGTCAGCTTGAGTGCCAAGGCGGGTTTTTCAGATTTTAAACGGCTAAACGATTCACGGGTCAAACGGGCTGTAAACAGATCGGTCACAGCCTTGACCGAAGCGCGTCTGACGCGCCCGGTAATCAGCCCCAGTTCACCAACGTGATAACCGGCAGCGATCGACCCCAATTGCAGGCCTGCCCTGCAAATCTGAGCTTGGCCGCGCAGAATAAAATACATCTCATCGCCTTCTGTGCCCTCCTGAATCAGCACCTCATCGGGTTCCAAAGCGATCGGATCCAGATAGGGCAAAAGCTGATGGCGATCCTCGGTATCTGCAAAAACAGTCAGAATATCCAGGTCTTCAGGTTGAAGTACGGGAGGGGTCTGCATTATCATTCAAGCCACGCTTTACATTAAATAGAAATTCCTCAGAATCTCCCTCCTATTTTACCCGCAAAAACAAACAAACCAAGTAAGCCGAGCATCAAAACCGTCAGCAGCATTCTGAGGATCTGGAAAAGAGCAAAAGCATCCCTCAACAGAAAACCACCTGATGGAGACTGGCACAAAGGCAGCGGAAAATCTTCTAGCAGAACACCCCCCTCCAGATCTTTCTGAATATAGAGAAAAGTATATGCTTGGCCTTCTTTCCAAGGCCCTTTGGAATGCAGCAGGATCAAGCGTTTTTCAGCCTTGGGGGCATAAAAATAGCCCATCAGAATGCCTTGACGCGTGGGGTGAGGCACTGACTTTTCAAGCCAAAGATTTTCGATCATGCCCTGGCTTAAAAGCCGATTCAAGCGCAAACCCTCACGTAGGACGGCAGCCCCAAAAACCAGGCCCAAACAAAGTGCAACCAAGGCTAGAAAATTCAACCCAAAGCTATGCCTGCCAAAGCAAAATTGCCAAAGTGAAGCCAAAAGCAGCAGTGAACTGAGGCTTGCCAAAGGCAAGCCCATGATTTGAAAAAACTGCAGCCAAACAGGAATTTTTCGAACTGAAGAGAAAATGGGGTTCACTCAACCTGAATTTGTAATTTCTGCTGATCATAACACGGGGCAAGATTGTTGGGTTGCGCCAGACCTGCTAAGCTAAAAAAATGATTTTTCCAAGGAGATCTCCCATGAAGCGTTTGCTTGTGCTTGGCATTCTTTCACTCAGCTTGGGCGTTCAAGCCGCAGAAAACGAAAACAGGGCTGAACCCATCGCCCCCAGAGCGCAAACCCTGATCATCAACAAAACAGCCCAACTGGTCATTCAGGGCATCGACAAAACCTGTGTGCCCTTAAGAATAGAGCTTTTGCGTGCTGACGCCCTGGCACCAGGCTATGGCCGCTGGAGCCGCATGCCCGTCAAAACAGAAACCGGCGATTACCGCGTAGAACTTGCGCTGGGCCCTGAATTTTGGCCCTATCTCTATCCAAGCGGCTCGTTCAGATTGAGTTGCCCTGAGTCTTCCCTCAAAACAAAAGTCAATCGCAAAGCCTGGGCCTTGACCCAGGCTGAAAATCTTCTGAATTGGGAAACAGATTTTCAAACGGAAGAGGAAAAACCTTGAAAAACCTTTTAAAAATCTGCCTGGCCAGCCTCTGGATCTTGGCCTCAGCGGCTCAGGCCGAAGCTCTGCCCGATTGGGCTGAAATAAAATTTAACGCCGCTGAGCAAGCACTGAAAAACCAGACAAGCACCTGTCATCAGGCTGCCCTGCAACGTTTTTTTGAAACCCAGGGAGCAGACTACACACTCAGTTTGAATGGAAATGCGCATGTTCAAATCATAGGCCGCAAGACTTGGGGGGCTGGCCCCGTTATTCCCGATGGGCGCTCTTTTAAACCCCATGCGGCACAAGCCTCGGTTTGCAGTTGGTTTCGCAGAATTACCGTCCACCATACCCATACGGCCCTGAGTATTCAGGCCTTGCAAACTTTTCATCAAAACCAGGAAGATCCCAAGGCAGATATTGCCTATCATTTTTATATCAATGCCGAAGGCCAGATCTACGAAGCGCGCCCCTTGGGGTATATGGGTTCTCACGCTGAAGGAGACAATTCACAAAATCTGGGTATTGTTTTGAATGGAGATTTTAGCCAGGTCAAACCCGATCCCCGTCAATTGACAGCCTTGAAAAACCTTTTAAGTGCCTTGCGCTGCGCCTGTGGTTTTCAGGAAGGCCTCTTCAGCCATCAAGAGCGCAAAGCTTTGCGCTTCCCCCAGGATCCGCTGCACTATACCGATTGTCCAGGCCAGGAATTGGCTGTTGAGGTCTATGAATTTGCCCAGGAATTGGGGTTTGGCCCCGTCACCCGCCACTAATTATTCATTGCGTCGATGCGAGGAGTGCTCCAGCACTATTTGCCAGTTTCCATTGACCCTGCGCAAAATATAGGTGCTTCTCACACTCAGTTCCATCGGGCTTTGATCTTTGATTGAAACGGCAGACCAATTCATTTCACCCGTCATCCAAGCCGTCTCTCCTTCGATATCGACAAAATCAGGCATCCAACTGCCACTGAATTTGCGATAGCCTAAAAACGAATCGGCATAGGTCTGCTTGATTTCATTCCGGTTCGCCATTTGCTTGCCATTGGACCAAAGCGCACGGGCCTGGGGATGAAACAAGCTGATTAAACGGTTGAGATCTTTTTCGCTATGTGCCAGCAGCAATTGGTCGATCACCCCGGCCAAGGCCCGTGCCTCTGGCGTATTTAATTCATAGGGTCGCGCTTCTGCGCCAAAAGGCAATAAAAGCCCAGCAGCTAAAACCAGACTGGCCAGTAGATTTTTGCGCATATACCTGTCCTCGGATTGGATTTCTTTAAAAGAATACCCGATTACGATCTGAGAATCAGTGAAGCCGGTGACAAGTTTCAGTCCTTTTATACAAATCTATCTTTCCGAGAGAAGGTGCAGTCTCGAAGGAACACTGTTTTTACAGCGTATCTCTCAAAACCCTTCCTGAAGCAGGACCAGACCAGAGCCCCCAGGAGCATAAGAAGGGTGAGAAAAACAGGCAAAAAATGAAAAAAGCCCATTAAAGGGCACGAACTCCGGCATTGAAGCGAATTACCACGTCCTCGGTCTCCTGAGGTTTT